>DATBWK010000080.1:0-2125 GCA_036514835.1 Bellilinea sp. | reverse complement strand
CGCATCTGGTTGTCGAAGAAATCCATCCCGCGCAGCTCTAACCTTTGCAGAATGGTTTCCACTTCCGCCAGCCGCGGGGAAAGTTCTGACTCGAGTTCAGCCTGGAAGGCAGTGATGTTCGTTTCCAGCGCCTGGACAGTGTCTTTGTCGGCGGTCAATTCATTGCCCTGGGTAATAATTGACGTTTCAGCCTGTGCAGCCAATTTTTCTGCCACGCCGATTGGGTTGAGGAATTTGAGCCGCAGTCTGGCAGAGTCATCCAGCGTGCGGCTGATATAGTGCTCCAGAGCCTCGATGTTGCTGGCCTGGCGCAGCTGGTCGCGCCTTGTCTCGTCTGGTTCTGACCAGGACCGCTGGGCCAGACGGGCTGAAACCACGAACAACTCGGGCATGCTGCCAAGCACGGTAGCAGCATGGTTGGCTACAAAATTGCGAACCTCGTCTACTGCCTGCTCACCTTCCAAAATATCCGCCTTATTGAGCACAAAGACAATTTTTTTGCCCCAGGCCAGAATGCGGTCCAAAAATTGCCGCTCGCTTTCCGTCATGGGGCGGTCGGCAGAAGTAATAAACAACACCAGGTCGCTGCGTGGAACATATTCGTCCGTCAACCGTTCATGCTGCCGGATAATGGCATTGGTCCCGGGTGAATCGACAACATTGAGCTCTTTGAGCAGCGGCAGGGGATAGGTGGTTATGGCGTAGCCCTCGTCGACCGGGTGCTCGCCTGCCTTTTCGCCCCATTTCACCAGCGTCACCCGCGAGGTAGTGGGCGTGACGCCTTCCGGTAAAACTCTCTCTCCCAGGAGGGCATTAATCAGCGCGCTTTTCCCGGCATTAAATTCGCCGACGACCACGATCAGAAACAGCTCATCCAGTTGCATGATGGCTTTCTGGAAGGTAGACAGCGAGTCCTTCGGAGTATCGACTTCAGCCAGCCGAAGCAGGATTTTGGATAACTCTTCTTTTTCATCGAGCAACAATTGACTTTGCTCTTCAGTCAGCAGGGTTGGTTGCATAACTACTCCTAAGAAAGGGAAAATCACTCGGCTCTTTTATAGCGGGTCGATTGGCAGTGCGCTGAGTTCAGTGACAAGGCGCTTTAATTCTTTCAGCAGCGGTGATTGAATTCCGGCTTGCTCATAGGCTTTGACCGCTTCCTGGTAATTCCACGCCTGATCGGCCTGCCCGGCGTTGAAGCGCTGCCACAACTCGCCGCCAATCCGCTGGTGATCTGCCAGAATAGCGCGCACATTGTCGACCTTGTCCGCTATCGTCACGCGCAGGAGCGCTGGGTCGGTTTTGCGGACGTGATCTAAATAGCCTTGCTTCCGCTCGCGCCACGGCGGTTTGGGTCCACCCTGGTAGTCCTGCGGGGTGTCGGTCGAAACCTCGATGATCTCCAGCACGCGCGCGCCAAAACGTTTTTGGATTTCTTCCCGGGTGATGAACTGCGGCTTGTCTTCCAGTGTGTCATGCAGCAGTGCCGCGATGGCTTCATCCTCGTCGCCACCGTCAAATTGCACCATGGCGCATACTGACAATAGATGCGACAATGCCGGCACGGGCGAGGATTTGCGCGCATCATGGCCGAAAAGATCAATAGTCAGTTGTAAGGCTTCGTATAGCCGAGGGGTAATGGAATATTGTTTGTCAGTCATTTTGCTCCGATGTCATGCGTCAGGTGTCGGTCGATTTTGAGAAACTTGCCGGATAAACATCCCGCTGTAGGCGCCAATGAAAGCCACTACCAGCGCCAGGACGCCGCCAAAATTGTGCCGGATGAACACACCCACCAGCGGAATCCAGATGCCGACTGCCAGTGCCCATAACCAGGGCTTTTTCGGACTGAAAAAGCCGAGCACTCCGGTGCTCATCACGATTAACAAGGCAGTGAAGCCGGTGCCTTTCCAATTTGGGCCTGAATCCAGCCAGGTGATGCCCCAGCCGATCAAAATCGCGATCCCAATCAGCCATTTTCGCATGGTGCCGTCCTTTGCTTCATTATAAATGAAGCGCAGACGACAGGTCGTCATAATGCTCGCGATGATGTTCCAGCGAGCCTTCGAGCACGCCGATCAACGCATACCCCTCCAACCAGGCATATTTGCCGCTTTCCAGCAGG
>DATBWK010000079.1:0-12423 GCA_036514835.1 Bellilinea sp. | reverse complement strand
AGTCAGGGTTAGGACAACACGTGTTAGGAATCGCAATATTCGACGCAGCATAGCGGTGATTTTACCACGCCGGTAGACGCAGTTTTACCGGCCAGGCCAATCGCTGGCAGAAATGCCTGAGCGTCGCACCGCCTGGCGCAGCGAATCATAGACTGAATCGTCGACCACGCGCAAATCCTGGATATCGTAGGCCCCGTTGGCCTGCGAAAGCAGCGCTTTGCCGTCTTCGGTTTTGACGATATCGACCAGAACGCTCACAAGCTTGGCGCGAATCGGGTCCGGCATGCCTGGGATGGTCGAGAAATTGAGATTCGGGATATCCGGCGGGCTCTGCCAGAGGACGACAACCTGTTGGTTAACATCCGGCAGGTCGTTGATCACGGCGCCGGAAGTGCGTGGGTCGCCGGAGTATGCAAATGTAGCGCCGTAATCACAGACGCCTTTGATGTACAAGCTGCGGATGACCGCGGTATGGGATTGGACGATCGCACCAGGCAGCGAGCTGATGTTCAGGTCTTGCAGGAGACCGAATGGGTAAATATGCCCCGATATGGAGCCCTCTTCAGCCCAACAGGGACGTAATCCATCCAGCTGTCGCAGGGCTGTCTCGGCGTCGGCAGTGGCAGTGTTGGTTTCCGGGTCGAAAAATGAGGTGAAACCATTTTCTGCATTGGCTAAAATCTGAGTGCCGTAATAATAGGTACCAAAGTGATTGGTCAGCAGCTGAACGTCAACCATGTCCTGGTTGCTGGCGTTGATATAGGTCAATGGATGCAGCCAGGCGCCATGGACTGTGCCGGCTTTCAGCATCGACAGCAATTGCTCATAGGTCGGAAAAATCACCGCACCAAAGGTAAGCCCGACGCGCACATTCAATTCCTGCACCAGGGTTTCGATGGCAGCCTGTGACTCGGGGTCATCCTGGCTGAAGACGTAGCCAATCAATATCGGATTGGATGGATCACCCAGCGGCATGGGAGGAGTCGTCGCAGTAGGCTCGACAACGCCTAATGTTGGGGTCGGTGTTATAGTAGGGGTGCCGGTTGAACAGGCAGCCAGCGATATAATGCTTAACAAGATCAGAACTGAGAGAAGTGATCGGTGTTTATAACTTGGCACGGCGAATGTTTCCCTCCAGACGGTAATTACCGGCCGTGCCATGATTATAATCGTTTTTGTCTGAATAGATTTGTGCCGAAATAAGTGGTTTTTCCAAAACAAGGTATGAAATCGCAAGCGAAAGAGGTAAGAATGACGTTTCAACAGTTTGTCAAAGGATTGGCGATCGGCATCCTGATTTTAGTACTGCTGATTGCCGGTTTGTTGGCTGCCACCGGAATCATAATAAAAAATGGTGCCGAAAAAGCCATCCAACCCATCGAAGATGCTAATAATTACTTGTCCACCCAGGTGAATAACGTCCTGCACCCCACCCCCACGGTGATTCCAGACCCGATTACAATCTTGCGGGATGTGCGGTCTCTGGCGCGATTGGAAACCGTGCAATACTCGATGGAAAAGGTGATCACTACCGAGGTAGGGCAAGGACCGCTGGGGTTTTTGTTTGGCGATCGGCTGCTGTTTGTTGCCCATGGCGAGGTAATCGCTGGCATCGATCTCGAGAAGTTGGGCGCTGAAAATATGTGGATTGAAAACGAGGTGTTGATGGTCAGACTGCCGCCGAGTGAAATATTTGTGGCAACCCTGAATAATCAACTTTCCTATGTATATGATCGGGACACCGGCATTCTCAAACGTGGCGATGTGACTCTCGAAAGCATTGCGCGCAAGGCGGCAGAGGAAGAAATCGCCAAAGCCGCGGTAGAAGACGGGATTCTGGATACGGCAGAGAAGAATGCCGAGAGCTACTTATACCGGCTGCTGCGCCAATTGGGATACCCAGAAGTCATTTTCGTGGACGATCAGGATTAAATTCGGTAAGTCCAGGCTGAATTCGCGTATTTTTCACGCTCAAGTGCCTGAGCGCGGGCTAGTTCGAATTCACCGGGTTGGCTTACTTCTAATTTAAGCTGTAATTGGTCGCTAAACGCAGTTGAAAACGCGTCCGCAGCCTGCTGCCAGGTGGGAGCGGTGCCGAGAATGATTTCGGCGGTGGCGGCATGTTCGAGCAAGCGCAGACTGGCGGCAGCCTGCTCCGCCGGTGTAGAAAAGTTGAGAACCTGCGTAATCCGGGTCAGATCGCCATAAAGGGGCAATGAACCGTGCTGCAACACACCCAGACCACGGCGCGCTTGCGCGGAGCCGATCAACTTGCGGCCATTCGCGGTAATTTCATAATTCGACGGCACCTCAAAGCATACTGCCGCTTGCTGAACCGAGCCGGTGGGAAGGGCATATTGGCTATCTGCATGGGAGTCGATGCCAAGGGTTTCAAGCCCGCGCACCAGCGCCAGCGATATTCGTCGGTAGCTTTCCAGAATACCCCCGGTCATCACCGGATTGTCCTGATGGGCGGATATGGAATAGGTCAATTCGTCGGTATGTAGAATAGCCCTCCCGCCGGTGGGCCGGCGGACAACCTGCCAGCCGCGGGAGGCGAGGGCTTCAAGGTCTAAATCCGCAATAGGTTGGGCGTGGCCAAGAGACAGGCAGGCCGGTTCCCAGGCGTACAAGCGGAGCGTCGGCGGCTGGTCACCTCGGGTGACAGCTTCGAGAATAGCTTCGTCGAGTGCCATATTCCAGGAGCCGGCGGCTGGAGCGGAGAAAAGAATGCGCCAAAACGGGAGGACCATTACGCGAAATTATAACGGATTTATCACTTGAGGTCGGAGTTTGCAAATTCGAATTGGTTTCTAATGTTAAAAGACTTGACATTAAAAATGATTATGTTATACTTTTATCTACAATGTGTGACTAAGGAACGTGATGACGCTGACGGTTTGGCAAGCCCCAAAAACGAATGTCAAAAACCTTAACAAACACGCTGCTTTGGATTTAATCCGATTTGCAACAGGGGGAATTTCTCGGATAGAGTTATCCCGACAAATCGGCTTAACCCGCGCCGCGCTAACAGCTATCGTCAACGACCTGATTCAAGCCGGACTTGTGCGTGAATCGGCCGGACAACACATTGGCGGAAGAAACCCGATCAATCTTGAGATCAATCCCGAGGTTGGGCGAGTACTGGGGATCGACATTGGTTCAACCCATATAACGATTGTGTTGGCAAACTACCAGGCTCAGGTGTTGGCTGAAACGAATGCACCAATGGATGTTATGCTTGGGCCGGATTTCTGCATGAATCGCCTCATAAAGCTCATCGAGGATTGGTTACCAACCACCAAGACAACACTCACGGAAATAACCGCTGCCGCGGTAGGCGTACCTGGCCCAGTGGTTTCGGATACCGGTATTGTTGGAGCGCCTCCCATCATGCCGGGGTGGGATAAGTTCCCGATCCGTGACTGGCTGGAAGAACGACTGGGCTGCCCGGTCTCGCTTGGGAATGACGCGGAATTCGGTGCCCTGGGAGAATGGGCATTTGGCGCCGGGCGAGGTGAAAAAAACCTAGCCTATATCAAAGTTGGCACCGGCATTGGCGCCGGGTTTTTGTTAGACGGACAAATTTATCGCGGCACCACTGGATCGGCCGGAGAAATTGGCCACATCACACTCGAAGAAAATGGACCGTTGTGCAGCTGCGGAAACCGGGGGTGTTTGGAAGCAATGGCAGGCGGGCGATCGCTGGCACAACGCGCACGGGAAGGGGTTCTAAAAGGGCGGAGGACCATGCTTTCCGAAATCTTGCCAACCGATTCGCTCACCGCGCAGGATGTGATAAATGCCGCCCGCCGCGGCGATCTTTTTTCCCAACAATTAATTACCGAATCAGGGTATCATTTGGGTACGGCAATCGCAGGTCTAGTCAACTTGATCAATCCAGAAATCATCGTCATTGGCGGTGGTGTCGCCCAACTGGGAGATTTGTTGCTCGATCCAATTCGAAAGACCGTGAAAGAACGCAGTCTGCTCGTTTCATGGCAAGCGGTACGAATCTCAGCCGCAGTGCTGGGCCGACGCTCATCAGCTTTGGGTGCGGTAGCACAGGCATTGTCCATGAGCTTGCACCGTATTGCAGAAAGTAACTGATGGAAGGGAGGTGATGGGACCGTCAGATACAGAATTTAATTAACTACTAAATCTATCAAAATTCCCATAATTATGGGAAAATGTGTACTACTAAATCAATCAGGAGGATTGAGATGAAAAAGTTTTTGCCCTTGATTAGCATTCTGCTAATCGCCATGTTCGTCCTGGCAGCCTGCCAGCCCGCTGCTACAGAAGCCCCCACCACAGTTCCCGCAGAAGCCACCCCTGTCCCGGCTGAGCCGACCGCTGTTCCGATGGAACAGGTTGAGGTCACCTTCTGGCATGCCTACGGCACCGGCTCGGCTGAAGAGGTAGCTCTGGCAAAATTGCTGGAATCTGCCAAGACAGATCTGCCGAACATCACCATCAATGTGCTTCAGGTACCCTTCAACGATATTTACAACAAATATCGCACCGATGTGGCTGCTGGCGCTGGCCCTGACATGTTCATCGCCCCGAACGACAGCCTGGGTGATGATGCCCGCGCGAGCCTTTTGCTAGACATCACCGACCTGCTGGCTGGCAAGACCGAAGGCATCAATCAGCTCGGTATTGATGGAATGACGGTTGAAGGCAAAATTTACGGCGTTCCCGAATCCATGAAAGCCGTTGCTTTCTGGTACAACACCGACATGCTCCCCGAACCTCCCGCCACTACCGATGAACTGAAAGCCCTCATGGAAGGCGGCACACCGATTTCAATCAGCTACGGCTGCTACCATGACTTCGGTTTCTTCAATGCCTTTGGCGGCAAGGTCTTCGACGATAACTGGAAGGTTGTTGCGGACCAGGGTACCGGTGTAGTGGATGCCATGACTTACCTCGCCAGCCTGTATCAGATTTCCGTCGCCAATGGTTGGCCCAAGAACGACTCCGAAGGTCTGGCTCCCTTCATTGAAGGCAAGATGGCTGCCATTACCAACGGTAACTGGGCTATGGGTGACTATCGCACCGCTCTGGGTGACAAACTGGCTGTGACCGCTCTGCCCGCAGGCCCCAAAGGCCCTGCCACCCCGTTTCTCGGCGTTGACGGCTTCTACCTGAACCCTAATACTCAGGTTGCCGAAGCTGCCATCGAAGTTGCTCTGTACCTTTCCAACGCCGCTTCCCAGACCATCATGATGAATGAAGCCGGTCACGTTCCTGTGCGCACCGATGTCACCATCACTGATCCGCTCATCCAGGGTCTGGTGGACGCCTTCAACAAGGGTTCCTACATTCGTCCTCAGGTTCCGCAGCTAGGTCTGTACTGGTCGAACTTCTGCGGCGATTCTGCAGTGTTCGAAGGCGCCGTGACCCCTGAACAGTGGGTCGCTGACAACACCGCGAATGCCAATAAGTAAGTCTATTAACAACCAATAGTCCGGTTCTCAATCGGATGTAAAATAGGTCAAAGCAGGCAAGTAAACCTGTCTGCTTTGACCATCATTTTTTCTTCTCCACAGAGGGAATTATGGCGACTAGAAGCGTGACAATGAAAGGTAAGACTGATATACGGAGAGCCCTTCAGCCTTACATCTATCTGCTGCCTGCTTTTCTGGTCCTGGGGGTAATCACCTTCTACCCGCTGGTTTACCAGGTCATAATCTCATTCACGGATTTTCAGACCAAGGATCTGCTCCTCGGTCTGAATTCACCCAAGCTCCAATTTATTGGTTTACAAAATTATAAAGAAATTATTTTTGGCGGTTTGCCTGTCCAAAACTTTGATTTTGTCAGAGTGCTATTCTATAACCTATGGTGGGCAGTCTCAAACGTCGTTTTGCATGTTCCGGCAGGCGTATTAATTGCCGTCCTGTTGAATGTAAAGGGCATTTGGTTCAAGAAAATTTACCGCGCAATATACGTTCTGCCAGTGGTCATTCCTCCCATCGTGGTAGGAACGGTCTGGCGAAATATATTCAATGAACAATACGGGGCAATGAATCAGGTGCTGACGACCATTGTCCAATTTTTTGGGGTCGCAGATCCGGTGCGCCTGCGCTGGTTGGAGTCGCTAAAAGCTCCCATTGAGTGGTTACTGCCTACAGGTGCATTACCGCTGGCTTATTATGCCATGATGATCGCCAACTTCTGGTTAGGCTGGCCGTTTATGACACTGGTGGCTACCGGCGCGCTGCAGTCCATTCCGCGGGAGTTGTACGAAGCGGCTGAAATCGACGGCGCATCAAAATCCTTCCAATTCTGGAACGTAACCGTTCCGCTCATACGCCCGGCTATGATCCCGGCAGCGATGTACGGTTTCACCCTGTCCTTTAATTTGTTCAACTTTGTTTTCTTCATGACAGCAGGTGGACCGAATAGAATGACAGAAATATTGGTGACGTTCGCTTATGATCTGGTGAGGAACTTGCGCCTATATGGCGTTGCTGGCGCATTCGCGGTCATCATTTTCTTTGTCGCAATCGGAATCTTCCTGGTCACAAATAGATTGACCCGGGCAACAGAAAGCTACGCGGAGTCATAAAATGGCCACCATGACTGTTACCCCCAAGAAGAAAAACTGGTTTGTCCGCTTTATGAATATGGACACTTCCGGCAGCAAAGGCGGCAGCGAAAAATTACCGCTTTACCGGCAACTGGGCATTCAACTCCTTTGCATTTTAATCACGATCGAGGTGATGTTCCCCATCATGTATATCATCACCCTGTCGCTGAGTTCCACTGGAGTACGGCCCAGCAAGCTGGAATTATTCCCCAAAGAAATTTCTCTCGTTGCCTTCAAAGAGGTGTTGAGCAGGCCTACAGCGAATCCTGTGGACTTCATTACTCTGCTGAGGAACAGTGCTTTATTGTCGATTACGGTCGGGCTGGTGTCTCTTCTGATCGCAGTTTCTGCGGCCTACGCCTTTGCCCGCTTTAAATTCAAGATGCGCCAGGTTTTGATGATCATGGTCTTTATCCCGCTGCTGATGCCGGCTGTGGGGTTATCCACGCCGTTATTCCTACTCATGAACAGCCTGCGAGTGGTAGATTGTTCCGCAGGGGTGACGGCCATATACCCCTTTACTGAATGTGTGGCCGGCGTTACGGGAAAAGTAATGTTTAACCTGCGCGATTCACTTCTTGGAGTGGGTATCGCCATGCTGGCAACAGCGCTGCCGTTCGCCGTCTGGAACCTCAAAGGTTACCTGGATACCATTCCAAAAGAACTGGAAGAAGCTGCCGCAATTGACGGGGCAGACTCGAATCAGATTTTCTACCAGATCGTTCTGCCTCTGGCAATGCCGCAACTGGCAGTCACTTTCTTCCTGGGCTTCATTGGCTACTGGCAGGAGTTCGTACTGCCGTGGCTGTTCCTGACCAAGCCGCAGGATTACACTCTAGCCATGACTTTGTACAATATGACCGGACAGTACGCGAATTCGATTCCATGGAACCGTTTTGCTGCCATGGCGATCATCGTCGCTTTGCCGGTTGCCATCGTTTACATTTTGTTGCAACGGCAGATCGTGAGCGGACTAACCGCAGGCGGCGTCAAAGGGTAGCCTAAAAAGACGGCCGAAAGGCCGTCTTTTCTTACGGATGAAGCGTATGAAAACGATTTTCAGCATATTGATTTTTGGATTGCTTTTATCAGGATGCACGATGCAAACGCCTGCGTCGATAACAACACCGCTACCTTCTCCGGAACCAATCACCTCACCCGTACCCATCGAACTGCCCTGGTGGAAAACCGCGGTATTTTACGAGATCTTTGTTCGCAGCTTTTATGACAGCGATGGGAATGGAATTGGCGATTTTAATGGAATTACCGAAAAGCTGGATTATCTGAACGATGGCAACCCTGAAACCAAGACTGACCTCGGCATCGATGCCATCTGGCTGATGCCCATTCATCCTTCACCCAGCTACCACGGCTATGACGTCATCAATTACTACGCCATTAACTCGGATTATGGCACGATGGACGATTTTAAACACTTTTTGACGGAAGCTCACGAACGCGGCATACGCGTCATTATCGATCTGGTGCTCAATCACACCTCTGTCCGCCATCCTTTTTTTGCTTCACCTGAGTACCACGACTGGTATGTCTGGTCAGATACCAACAAGGGGGCTGGTTGGCATAATGTGTCCGGCGGCGACGCCAGTTATTATGGATACTTCTGTGGCTGCATGCCTGATTTGAACTACCAAAACCCTGAAGTGACAGCCCAGATGGAAAAGGTAATGGCTTTTTGGCTCGAGTCGGTCGGGGTGGACGGTTTTCGGGTGGATGCAGCCAAACACCTGATTGAAGAGCAAGGCGGGGTCAATTCACAGGCCACACACGACTGGTTCCGAGGATATTACACTCATTACAAGGGGATCAATCCACATTCTTACAGTGTGGGCGAGGTAGCTTCCAGTGACGCGCGGTTGGTGTCCAGCTACACCGGCGACCAGTTTGATCAGATTTTCAATTTTGAGATGGCCAGTGGAGTAATGAATAGTGTCCGCGGAGAGGCTGTTTCGGCGGTTAAAAGCGCGGTCACGTTTACGCAAAAAGACATGCCAGATTGGAATTTTGGCACTTTCTTGACCAACCATGATCAGGATCGGGCAATGAGTGTTCTGGATGGTAATCTTGCCAAAGCCAAACTGGCTGCTTTCATCCTTTTAACCTCGCCGGGTACGCCCTATATCTATTATGGCGAGGAAATTGGAATGACGGGGCGAAAGCCGGATGAAATGATTCGCCGGCCGATGCAATGGTCCGCGGATGCATTTGGCGGGTTTTCGACGGTTATGCCCTGGGAGGATGTGGATCCAGCATACATTGAAGTGAATGTCGAAAATCAAACTCAAGCCGATGATTCGCTGCTTACGGCATACCGCGATTTAATCGCACTGCGTCTGGCAAATCCTGTGTTTGCTATCGGGGAATACTTGCCAGTCACTTCCAACCATGCTGGCGTTTACAGTTTTATTCGCCAGGATGGGGAAAATTCGATCTTAATCATCGTGAATCTGACCAAAAATATCGTCACAGATTATTTGCTCGAAGCCCAGCAGACGAATTTGAGCGATGCAGATTATCAAGTCGTCGATATGGTTAAGGATGAAACCGGTTCTGTGTTGATAGTGGAGAATGGCGGCATCACCAACTATCGACCGGTGGAGCAACTTTCACCTTACGAAGGCCGTATATTAAAAATCGTGCCATAATTCATCGATCGAAGTTCAACTTTAATTAAGAAAGCTTCACGAATGAGCCGATTTCGCATTCCAGGGTTAATATTGGCTGTTATATTGGTCATTGCCGTCGCCGGAATGACTCGCTGGAAGGCGGTGACGACCCTGGGTATTGATTACGACGAGGATGATTATTTACGGGCAGCGCAGGAATACACCGCGGTGATCCGCAGCGGTGATTTTGCCAAAATTCTGGATACCAATTACCGGTCCGAACACCCTGTTTTCGCCAAAATAATCATGGGGCTGGCGCTGCTCAGCGAACCTGAAAAACCGCTGACTCCGGGTAACCCAACCAGTGCTCAACCCAACCAATATTTGGCGAGGGACCTGTTAAGGACGGACAGGCTCACCAACGCGGTCTTCGGTGTCATCACAGCCGGGCTGCTGGCGATCGTCAATCCTTTAGGCGGCTTACTGCTGGGCATCCATGCCTGGACCATCAAGTACGTGTCGCAAATCATGTTGGAGGCAATCCCGGCTTTCACCAGCCTGGTAACAGTTTTGGCGTACCTGATGTGGAAGAAAAAAGGGATTCGCAGGCTGAATTTCTGGTTGATTCTTTCCGCTGTTTTCCTGGGGATGACGGCAGCGTCGAAATATATTTACTGTATCGTCGGCGTAGCCATCCTTGCGGATTGGCTGATTGATGCTCAGGACACCTTTGGCTGGAAAAGCGCACTTCGCACCATAGCCATTTGGGGATTAATCTCCGTTGCAATGTTTTTCGTTTTCAATCCATACCTCTGGCCTGATCCTGTCGGCCGATTACGGGATTCGATTCTTTATCATTCCACGTATGCCACTACCGCCAGCGAGGTAGAAGGAGCCAACTTTCCCATCTGGCAGCAGTTGGTCTGGTTATCCCGTTCGCCGCGGATGTGGCAGGCTGACGCCTTTTATTTTTCGATAGACCCGCTGATCGCGATCCTGGCTTTTATCGGCATTGGCGGCACCTGGCGGAAACAGCGTGTATTTGCGCTGTGGCTCGTCATTGGTTTCGCGTTCTTGCTGGTTTGGCCCACCAAATGGCCGCAATACCTGATCACGCTGACTGTTCCTTTGTGTTATTCGGCTTCCGAAGGATTGAAAACGCTCGTCATTCAGCCAATCCAATTGTGGATTGGAAACCTCCGCACCCGGAAGGTTGCCCTTGAACCACAAAAATCCGACCTTAAAACGGCCATCCCCTGGCTGATTCCGGGAATTCTTGTATTTGTGATATTCACAATCCTCCCCCTGTTGTACCAGATGGGGGTTTCATTAACCGACTTCAACAGCATCTCCATCAAGGACGGATTGACCGGAGGAATATGGCGTGAAGTCTGGGGGGGTATTTCGGGAAAAATAGATGTGGCGATGCAGGAATTTCCGTACAGGGCCAAGGAAGTCCATTATTTGGGATTAGCCAACTTTGAGCCGCTATTTGATTACTTACTTGAAGCGCAAATCCTGGTGCGGAATATTATTTGGACAGTCACCTCAGTCTTGCTTCAAACCACCCTTGGGTTAATCGCAGGCTTGCTTTTGTTTCAAAACGGTCTGAAATTGAAACGAATGTGGCAATCGTTATTCATTCTGCCCTGGGCAATTCCAGAATTTATCGGGGCGATTATGTGGGTGAATATTTTTGCCCCAACAACCGGCTGGCTGGCGCTGGCAGCCCAAAAATTTGGCCCCGACATACCTTTTTCGTTCCTGCTGGGATGGGAAAACAGCCCCGATAAATGGCTGCTGATCCTGTTGATCTCCGGCGTGTGGTACGGCTTTCCGTTCATGATGCTGGCGACCTCAGCCAGCATGAAGATGATCCCCAAAGAATCATTTGATGCGGCTCAAATTGACGGCGCCGATGCGTTGCAGACATTTTTCTATATCACGCTTCCCCTTATTTACCCGTTACTGGTACCCGCCATCATTATCCGCAGTATTTTTGCTTTCAACCAATTTTATCTATTTCAGGCTTTTGGCATTGGCGATGGGACTCTGGCAACCATGTCCTTTAATTTCTTTAACCCGAGCGGATTCTTCATCAATGGACAATTTGCCATTTCCGCCGTGCTCAATATCATCACCGTGCTCATCTTGGTAATATTTGTGATTTTGTTCAATCGAGCGAGCAAAGCAGATCAGGGAGTGACTTATGCGTAAACTATCCTGGCCTCGCCAATTTCTCAGTCAGCTTGGGCTGATCCTGATTGGGCTGTATGTTTTAATTCCGATTTGGGCAACCTTACGGTTGGCCTTTGATGGTTCGCTCCTGGGACGCGCCACTGAATTTCGCTTTCTGCCTAAAGAATTTTCTCTCCAGCCGCTGCTGGCAGTATTGGACCGACCATACCAATCCGTGAATTTCATGACTTTATTCCGAAACTCCATGGTAGTCTCTTTAGGGGCGGCACTGATGGCAATCCTGTTAGGCGCCAGCCTGGCTTATGCCTTTGCCCGCTTCCGCTTTCCTGGTCGAAAACCTGGGCTGTTATTTCTGTTGCTTACAGCCGTTATTCCACCGGTGGCATTCAGCACCCCGCTTTACATTGTATTGAGCATGCTCCAAATACGCACCACCCTCATCGGACTGATGCTGGTTTATACTGTTTTCGCCCTGCCATTCTGCATCTGGAACATGCGCGCTGCATTTCAATCCGTACCGCGAGATCTGGAAGAAGCTGCATTTTTAGACGGGGCCGGTAACCGATCGGCGTTCCTGTATGTGACCCTGCCTCTGGCGCTGCCTTCCATTGCCATTGCAGCCATCATCTCTTTCCTCATGGCGTATTCAGAGTTCGCCATCGGCTGGTTGTTTGTCGATAAAGCTAAAAATGTGACACTGTCCATGGCAATCTACGCTATGATCACCACCGGACAGGCCCAACCCTGGAGTGTTATTGGGTCGCTGGTGCTGGTGATGTCGATACCAGTAATCGTCATATTCCTGGTTTTGCAGCGAACCCTGCTGGATCGGATGTTGTTCGGTTCGCTGGATTCGTAAACCTGGCTATTTTGGGCTGCTCAAGTAAACAATAAATGTATAAACCAGTGCCAGAGTAAGGGCAAAGCTGGAAACATAAATCCCGACGGTGGCTAATTTCTTGTTGTCTGATTTCTGGCCGAAAATCCCAGTTACAATCCCGG
>DATBWK010000078.1:0-18302 GCA_036514835.1 Bellilinea sp. | reverse complement strand
GGCCGATTTTTCTTATCTTCCATCAGAAGGATGATGACAGGGACGAGGGGAGTGAACAGGTAGGCAAGCAGGCCCCACAACCGATCGTCACTGGTGACTTCAGAGGTTGGGGGAGTAGGGGTTTGGAATTCAGACATGTGTTATCTCCTTGGGGATGTAGAATGAGTCAATAAAAGTATTGTATAGCAATTCATATTCAAATACCACTTACAATTTCAATGAAAATTTATGAAATAGAATTCTTAAGCACACCTACCCATGCCTTTGAATGATCATGGTCCGTGCGTGAATGTGTTAAAATCGTGGCGATGAATACAGTCCGCACCGTCTTCATGGGGTCGCCCGAGTTTGCCCGTTCCATCCTGAAGGGCTTGATCGGGGAATACAATCTGGTCGGCGTGGTGACACAACCCGACCGTCCAGCGGGCCGCGGCAAGGTGCTGACTCCGCCGCCGGTCAAGGTGCTGGCGCAGGAAGCAGGATTGGCGGTGATGCAGCCAGAACGACTGCGCCGCCCGGAAGCCTTCGATCAGCTGGCAGCCTGGCAGCCTGAATTGATCGTGGTAGCGGCTTTTGGACAAATTCTGAGGCAAAATGTGCTCGATCTGTCCAAATGGGGCTGCATCAACGTGCATGCCTCTTTGCTGCCGCGCTGGCGCGGTGCAGCGCCGATACAGACAGCCATTCTGCATGGCGACTCACATACCGGCGTGACGATCATGAAAATGGATGCCGGCATCGATACGGGCGGCATACTGGCACAGCGGAGTATCGCGATCGATCCACTGGATAATGCTGCCAGCCTGACATTAAAGTTGGCAGATATCGGGGCAACCTTATTGTTGGAAACACTGCCGGGTTACCTGGCAGGAGCCATTCAACCGGCAGCCCAGGACGAATCCCTGGCGACATATGCTCCGATGATCAAAAAAGAAGATGGCTTACTGGACTTCTCGCAGCCCGCGGAGCTCTTACATCATAAAGTGCGCGCCTATAATCCCTGGCCTGGCACATCATTTGTCTGGGATGGGCAGACCTTAAAGGTTTTGAGGTCGAGCGTCAGCGATTCTGACAAAATCCAGGCCGGGCAGCGGGGAATCATCCATGGAATGCCGGCGGTTGGCACAACTCAAGGGGCATTGATTCTTGAGGAAATACAGCCTGCCGGGAAAAAACCCATGCCGGGAAAGGTTTTCCTCAATGGCGCACGCAATTGGACCAACACGATCACCGAGGTTGGCTAAGACCGCGCCATGACGGATTTGAAGCTCCTGATTTTTGGTGCCGGAGCGATTGGCACGTACATCGGCGGCAGCCTGCTGGCGAGCGGACAGAAAGTGGTGTTTTTCGACCGGCCTGAATCCGCCGCGCAGATCGATGCCAATGGGCTGCGGTTGGTGATTGGCGAACAGTCCACGCGTTTCGAAAACCCGGAGGTTAAAACCACACCGGAAGCGGCGTTACAAGCCGGTCCTTTCGATGCGGCGCTGGTGGCGGTCAAGTCATTTGATACCGCCGCCCTGGCGCAGCAGTTTGCACACTTGAAAGACCAGTTCCCACCGATTCTGTGTATGCAGAACGGGGTGGAGAACGAATCGGTTCTCGGCGCCGTGTTCGGCGTGGACAACATCATTGCCGGGACACTCACCAGCGCCATTGGTAAGCCGGCGCCAGGAACGGCGGTGTTGGAACGGCTGAGAGGCATTGGAATCGCGGCGGGGCATCCAGTCAGCGAGCGGCTGGTCGATCAATTCAACCACGCCGGGCTAAACGCCAGGCTGTATTCCAGTGCATCAAGCATGAAATGGTCCAAGTTATTGACCAATTTGCTGGCAAATGCATCCTCGGCCATTCTGGACATGCCGCCCGCCGAAATTTACACCCATCCTGGGCTGTATGCTATGGAAGTGCGGCAAATTCGGGAGGCTTTGGCGGTGATGAAGCAGCTGGGCGCTGAGGTAGTGGACCTGCCAGGGACGCCGGTAAAAGCGTTGGCACTACTGATGCAGGCATTTCCTGCCTGGGTCGGGCGTCCGCTGGCAGTGCGTTTCCTGGGGCGCGGCAGGGGGAAAAAGATGCCCTCATTCCATATCGATCTGCATGCCGGACTTACCCGTTCTGAGGTGAGCTATTTGAACGGTGCAGTGGCGCGCTTTGGCGAAGGGCTGGGAGTCGACACACCGGTTAACCGCCTGCTGACAGACCTATTGACGCAGCTGGCTGCCGGTGAAATACCGCTCGAAACCTTCCAGAAGCAACCCGAGAAGCTGCTTACACTTCTCAAATAAGCCCTTAAATTTCGTATAGGCATAAAGGACATTTATGACGATCCCATCCTGGGTATTTGACAGCGTTTTTTATCAAATATTTCCCGACCGCTTTTACAATGGCGACCTCGCGAACGATCCGCCGAATAAAATGGCATGGGGAACTCCGCCGGACATCGTCCATTTCCAGGGCGGGGACTTGATAGGGGTGCAAAAGAAGCTGGATTATCTGCTGGATCTGGGTGTCAATGCGATTTACTTGAATCCTATCTTCTTGTCGCCGTCAACGCACCGCTACAATACGGTCGATTATTATCAAATCGATCCAAAACTGGGAAAAATGAAGGATTTTCAGTCCTTGTTGAGTGCGGCGCATAGCAGGGGGATGCGCGTCATATTGGATGGGGTGTTCAACCATTGCGGACGCGGCTTTTTTGCCTTCAATGATATTTTGGAAAACGACGGTGATTCACCCTATTACAACTGGTTTCACATACAACGTTTTCCGCTGCAGGCATTTTCCGGGGGTAAATCCACCAATTACACCGCCTGGTGGGGCTTTAAGAGCCTGCCGAAATTCAACACGGATCACCCGCCCGTACGTCAATACATTTTCGATGTCGCCAAATACTGGATCGAGCAAGGGATCGACGGTTGGCGTTTGGATGTGCCCGGCGAGATTGACGATGACGCTTTTTGGGCAGAATTTCGGCACACAGTACGTTCTGCCAATCCGGAAGCGTACCTGGTGGGCGAGATTTGGGAGGTCAATCGCCGCTGGGTTGGCGACAGTCATTTCGATGGGCTCATGAACTACCCGGTGCGGACCGCCATTCTAGCGCTGCTTAATGGGGCAGGCAGCAGCAACGAATTTATCGATGCTATTACCAGGGTGATTGATGCCTACCCACTCGAAAATTTATTGGCGATGTATTCGCTGCTGGGTTCGCACGACGTGGAACGGATTCGTACCATGATGGGCGGGTCGATCGAAAAGACCCGGCTGGCGAATACACTGTTATTTGGTCTGCCAGGCGTTCCCGCGATTTATTATGGTGATGAGATTGGCATGGAAGGCGGGCGCGACCCGGACTGCCGGCGGGCATTCCCGTGGGATGAAAAACAATGGCAGTCTGGACTGCGGGAACACCTGCGTCGGTTGATTCAAATTCGCAAAGCCTACCCAGCGCTGCGGCGCGGTCAAATCCAGTTTCCGGCAGCAGACCAGGTAAGCGGCGGCATCGTCTGGCTGCGGACGCTGGAATCGAACCGGACCATCCTGATTGCAGCCAATCCGACTGCATCCGAACAAACCATTACAGTCACAGGCCTGGACGGGATACCAATGGAAGGCTATTTCCCCAATCTGCTGGATGAAAACCGTCCCTGCGCCTGCGAGAGCGGCAAACTCGTTATGCCAATGGCTGCCTGGGGAGGCGGAATTTTCGTTCTGCCAGATTAGATTTTAGTAGCCAGCGTCCCAACCAATCTCTTCAGCCGCGATAAACAGGTCGGTGGCTGAGATTAAGCCCACCAGAGTGCCCTGCTCGTCGGCGACCGGCATGTGATGAATGCTGCGTTTTTGCATCTCAACTGAGCATTCTTTTAGCGTCCAGTTTGGGCTGGCGCAAAGAACAGGCATGGTCATGATGTCGCGCACCGTGGTTTCGGCTGGATTGCGGTCAGCGGCAATGATTTTATCGCGGATGTCGGTGGTGGTCAGGATGCCGTAGCCGGTTTGAAGGTCCTCGTCGAGCACTACCACCAGGCTGTGAATATTGCGTCGGCGCATCAGGGTGAGGGCATAAGTGACGCTGCTATCCGGATCAATCACGGTGACCGGCGAGCTCATCCAATCTTTAACGAAGTGGCTCATCGTTTCTCCCTCCAGACAAAGCACATTATCTATTTGTTATTTACTATTCAAAAAACGACTCAAATACGGCTTCAGTTCGGGCTGCCATGATGAAATCATTGCGGTGCAGCCCATGGACTACATGGGTCCACCAGGTGACGGTCACCAGGCCCCATTCGGTTAAAATGGCCGGGTGGTGGTCCTGGTCTTCCGCCTGTTGTCCGACGCGGTTGGTAAAACTTAATGCGCTGTTGAAATTGGGAAATTTGAAAGTTTTGGAGAGGGCTGGGACCCCGTTATGCTCAATGATCGTCCAATCTGTCAACCGGTTGAGTAATTTTTCAGCCGCCTCGGCTGAGAGAGCTGGCGTATTCTTGTCCACCCGTACACAATCTTCCACGGTTAACTCATTCATGACTGCTCCAATTCGCTGTGAGTGTGGTCGTCAGCTAAATTATAACGAATTTAGTCAACAATAAGCAAATAATTTACACAGCACCTAAAAATGAAATCACCTCGGAGGTTGTCCGAGGTAATCATTGCCAAACACAACTCAAATCGCCTTAATTCGCTTCGCCGGGAGATCCCAGGGCGACGATCAATTTAGGCACCTGGAAGTCGGATTCTTCTTCGGCAGCCAACAATTGAATGGCAATCTCGTAGCTGCCCAAAATCGTTTCGAGGAAATGGTTCAGGGTGTATTTTGGACTGGCTGAGGCTTGCAGCACGGAAACGGTCACCATCCACCACACCAGGTCTTCATAGGCTTCCTGGCTGAACCAGAGGACGTCCTGGTAACGGTTCACACCAAGGAAGCGCTGAATTTCCATGTCTGTAAGCCAGGTTTGCATGATTTGCTGCACCGGCAGCGTGCCCATTTTCTCGAACCAGCGTTGTTTGCCGATCAACGTCCGTAAAATTACCGGCAATTTCCAGGTATCGGCGGGCTGGATCCCCAACTGGTGACCCACCTCGGATATGCGGCGGGTTAATTGCCATTCTTCCAACCAGCTCAGGCTCTGATTCTCATAATCCGGGCTGCCGGTGAGTTTGCCGAGGTCGTGGATGAACAACCCGCTCAAAAGGATTACCCAGCGGTCGGGGCGGTTAGCCAGGCCGTCTTGGACGTATTTCAAAGCTTTGATGAAGCCGCCTTTTGCGGGAATGGGCAAGTATTTTTCCGGATTGGGCAATGCCAGCAGCAATTCCAACTGACGGCGCAGCCCTTGAATGACATCATTGCGGTGCGACGACGCGCCTGTCTTTGCCCGGATCCCATCGACCAGCGCAGTCATTTTGAGAGCGGCTTCGTCCAGCAGGTGTTCGGGTAATTGCCGGTTTCCCGGCGATAAGCGGTTTTCGAGCAGGAATTCCATATAACCGCGGTTGATGATCTGATTAAAGGGGGTCATGATTGGCGCCAGAATCAGCTCCTGCATGGCCTCGTCAATGTTGGGGACACCGCGCCCGTTGAGGTAATCGCAAATGGAGCGGTTCATCCCCTGACCGTCGTCGGTGACTTCGCGGAAATCGACGAAGACATGCGCCTGGTAAGCTGCCAGGTTTAGATGCAGTCCTTGATCGGCGATTTCTGATGCCGGACGAATGAATTCCAGCCCGGTCAGGCTGTCGCGGAAACGTATGAAGACGTTTGGCCCGCTGTTTAATCCCAAACCCTCCAGCAATGGGAGCTGTTTTAGCCCGTCGCTGCCGCGGGTTTTGTAAGCCGCAGACCATTTGACCCAGCCTTCGGTAGAGCCAAATTTGTTGTGATACACCACCAGCCCGCGCTCATTGCCGGCGCGGTTGGAGTACGCATATACATCTTCGTTAACCCAGCCGCCGGAGGTAAAGAAATCGTACAGCAGGAAATTTTCAACGCCGGAGAAGGTTGACCGCTTATGCAGCAACGGGAAAATTTCGCGGCGGTGCCTGTCCACCAAATTGGTATCGACCTGTTCGGCCCAATAGGCTTTGCGAAATTCCATACCGTATTTCTCGGAAAAACCCTCGACCTGACCATGACCAAACATGGGCAGCCCGGGTAGGGTGCTCAGCATGACGCAAATGCCGAAATACTTGTCGCCTTTGCCAAATTGATCCACGGCCGTGCGCTCGTCCGGGTTGTTCATGAAGTTAACGTAGCGTTTGAGGATCTCCGGCTCGAATTCCAGCGTGTTTTTGATCAGCTTGCGGTAATTGGCATTTTCTTCGTTGCGCAGCATGTTCATGAAGGCGCTGTTATACACGCGGTGCATGCCCAATGTGCGTACAAAATAACCTTCCATCAGCCAGAAAGCCTCTGCCAGCAGGAGCGTATCCGGCACTTCGCGGGCGACCCGGTCCACCACCTCGCGCCAGAACTCAACCGGCATAGCCTGGTCGAACTGCTCTTTGGTCAGCGCATGATCAGCGCGGGAAGGGATGGCGCCGCCGGTGCCAGGTTCGGGAAACCACAGGCGTTGAAAATGGCGTTTAGCCAGCGTCATGGCGGCATCGAAGCGGATAATCGGGAAGCGGCGGGCAACGTCCAGAATGGTTTGGATCACCTGTTCGCGAACATCCGGGTTGAGGTAATTTAACTGAGCGGTATCATTCCATGGCATGGTGGTGCCGTCATTGCCGTGATAGATGTATCGCTCGCTGCCAGATGACCGGTCAACACGTTTGAACACGACCGCGGCATCGCTGCGCGAGAAATAGTGATCCTCGAGATAGATGCCAGCCCGTGCATCTGGTGAAAGATCCGGTCCGTTGAATGTATAAGCCGGGTAAGGGGAATAATCCAAACCGATGAACCAGTCAGGTCGGTCGAGCAGCCAGGATGAATCAATGCCCATGTGATTGGGCACCATGTCACTGGCTAAGCGGATGCCAAATTTCCAAGCCTTTTCGCGCAGCTTACTGCAGGCTTCCTCGCCGCCAAGGTCAGCGGCAATCTGGTAGGATGCCAGCGAATAGGCTGAAGCGATGGCTTCAGGATTGCCACACAACTGCTTGATGCGGGCAGACGCCTGACTGCGTTCCCATAAACCGATCAACCATAAGCCGGTAAATCCGCGGGTGGCGATCTCCTGCAGTTCCTCATCCGGCACCTGGTCCAGCCGGTAAATGGGCTGTTCGTATTTGCGCCGCAGCTGGTCTAGCCAGACATAGGCATTTTTTGCCAGCAGCACCAGGCGCGGCATCCATTCGCGGTCCTGGCTGAAATTTTCCGGTTCACCCTCGCCAACACCGCGACCATAAATGGGGATCTGCACTGGACCAGGCCCAAGAAACGGTAATTTTTCCTCTTCTTTGATCAGGTCGAGGCTGGACAAAAGGCGGTAAAGATAATGCCCGAGGAACTCGGACCAACGTTGGCGGATGTATTCCAGTTGATCGGTTAGCGAAAACGGATGCGCCAGGGCAGGAGCACGCAGCACATCGATCAAGTTTTGTGAATCCGGCCCAAAGGTCGGCTGGGTCTGAAAAAACTTGTACAACTCATCCAGAATGGGCTGGTAGGCGGTCTCCCGTTTGAGCGTGTCATCATCGAATAACTCCTGATATGGCTCGAGCGCTGGATTTTTATTCGAAATCCACAGCATGAGCATTTCTTCCAGGACGATGGCGCGATGGGAACGGCCTTCGGTGGTGCCTTGCAGGTACTTCGATGGGTCTAGCTTGCCCTTGTAAACCGCGACAGGAGGAAATTCCTGGGAAAAAGCCAACAGCGTGTTATCGACGACTTCCTGACCGATGTGGGAGTCAAGCCAGCCCAAAGCCAGGGTCATGGCATTGGAATTTTTCTGTTGGCGATATTGCGACACCAAAATATGCAGAATTTCGTCCAGCAACCCCATGGCATTGATCTGCCCGGCTTTGACCGCCCGCTCGGGGAAATTGACCAGGTCGCGCTTTTGATTCATTTTTTCGGCAAACATGCGAGCCGCGTGGAAATTCGCGAATACTACATTGCCATTAAAAGTGAAAAGCGACTGGTCAAACGCGTACCGGTCGCGCGATAGCCTGCTGACATGAAATTCAAACATTCTTGCCTCCGATTGATTGCGGAAGTATGGATTGTCCCAGCCTGTTTAGATTATACACGTATAGAGTAGACGTGGTAATTCCATCGCCAGCCCATCAGGATCGGTTGGGAGCGGTTACAGCAGCTCTTTTAGAGCGACAACCGGATCTTTGCCATTTTCCACGGTGGCATCATCAACAAGTACGCCGTGGTCGAACAGCGCCTGGAAGGTGCGGGCGATATCGTCAGGACGCCAGCCAAACAGCTTGCCGGCTTCCTGGCGCGTTGCGGCTCCCAGAGAGCGATAGTAATCGGTCAACAGCTGCTGACGGGCAAGCGGTTCGCTAATTTTGCCAGCTTGTTCCACCAACTGCGGGTAATAGCGGTGAGTGAGGTCATAAACAAAAGCATAATGCCAGGCGCCAGCTTCGGAGATGCGTGTTGGCAGGACTTTAAACTCCACTTGCAGCGATTCCAAGGCTTTGTTGAATCGACCGGTGTTTTCCGGATTGGATAAGCGCGAAGCTTTGCGCAGCGAGATCGAATCCAGCGGGCCTTCTTTCAACAGGGCTTCATAAACCAGTTTGCTTTCCTGGGTCAGCAGACCCTGCTCATATTGCATCAGATAATCCTCGTCCGGATCTCCATAATTGGGCGAGAGGGCGTAGAAATGAGGTAAATCCTGGTAGGAGATGATCGAATTGCGCTTGCGAATCACGCGGGCGTAGTACCAGACGCGCTTGTCGAGCAATTCATCCTTCCAGCCCCAGGTGACGTGGCCGGGATCGTCATGTTCGTCTGCCACAGGACGATCGCCGGCGACCGCGGTCCATAGACTTGGCAGTGTTACCCCTTTGATTGGCCAGAAAAACACGAATCCGCGTTGATTGACGAACGCGACTGCGTCCTGTTTGGATTTCAGACGCCGAGCCGGATCCCGGCGGAAAGTTTCTCGGCGATAATCGGTCAGTCGTTGCTCAATAAGTGTCGGCATAATGATCATCCAGGATGAGATGACCAAATTTTACCGCTTATGCTTATGTAAAATCGGGCGAGTCGCAAGCGAACCCGCCCAAATAATGACTAAGAACGCACCAGAGTGATTAAACTCGGCCTAAGATGTGCGTAATAATGTTTGAGCCGCTGCCGCCGATATTTTGGGTCATGCCGATGCGCGCGTTTTCGACCTGCGTGCCGCTGGCTTCGCCGCGCAGCTGCTGCACAACCTCGACGATTTGGTAAATGCCGGTAGCGCCGACTGGATGTCCGCGGGCTTTCAATCCGCCGCGGGTGCAGATGGGGATGCGCCCGCCAACCTTGATATCGCCGTCCAACCCCAGGCGAGGTCCCTGACCCGGCTCAGCAAAACCGCTGGCTTCCAGCGACAGGGCTGCCATGATGGTGAAGGCGTCATGGACCTCGAATAGGTCGATATCTGCCGGCGAAACGCCTGCCATTTTGTAGGCCTGTTGGGATGATTTTTCCGCGGCTGTCAGCCATAACGGTTGTTTACGGGAATGCACCGCGATGGTGTCGGTGGCAGCACCGGAGCCAAGCACGCGGATATCCGCACGCGGCGGCAGGCGTTTGAGGACCTCAACCGGGGCGATTACAACTGCCGCGGAGCCGTCGCCAATGGATGACGAGTCCATCAGATTGATGGGTGGGCAAATCATTGGCGCTTTCAGGTATTCATTTTCGGTAATGGCTTTGCTTAATCGCGCGATGGGATTATGGACGGAATTGGCATGGGCATTAATGGCAAATGGGGCAAAGTGGTGATGTTCCCAGCCGTACTCATACATGTAACGGTTCATGATCAGCGCATTGAGGGCGATGAAGGATAGACCCTGGCTGGCTTCCCAATCCGCATCTGCAGCGGTAGCCAGCTGCGCGGTGATTTCAGATCCGGGCGAGTCGGTCATTTTTTCAACGCCGACAACCAGGGCGATTTCCATCATCCCGGAGCCAACAGCCATCAATCCGGCGCGGAAAGCAGCGGCGCCGGAACTGCAGGCGGATTCGATATGCATGGCATTGGCATAGCGTACGCCGATCCAATCAGCGATGTGCGCACCTAACTGCTGCTGGCGGTTGGCCGACCCCGACATCATGTTGCCGACGAATAAGCCATCCACTCCAGTGACGCCGGCATCCTGCATGGCTGCCAGGGCGGCTTCACCAGCCAGCTCACGCAAGGATTTATCCCAATGTTCATCGACAGTCGTTTGACCTATTCCAATGATGGCAATTTCGCGCATTTGATCCTCGGTTGGGAGATTTTCAAAGGTAATTATAGCCAGTAAAGCTGTCACAACCTATCAGATGTGAGCACGCGACGGTTGGTTCGGTCAATCACACGGCGGTATAATAACTCGCGGCAGCTGCATAAAAATAAACCTCCCACGCCAAGTGGCTTTCCTTTTTTCCCAATGAAATTATTCCGAAGAATTATTCCTTCTACGATAACTGTACTTCCAGTCTGCCTGGCTTTCCTATTGGCCGGGTGTTCGGCATGGGCTGGCATTTCATCCCTGCCGCCCACTCAACCCGCGCCGACGAACACTCCGGGGATATTTGCAGAGGACACGGTCACGCCCTTTCAACCGCTGCCGACCGCTACCATCACGCCGACACCTACCGTACCGCCGGAGATCCCGGTGTGGATCCCTGAGTGGGTGCCAGAGGGGATTACATCCTCCATCAACCTGGCTTACCCGTACGTCTATACCGATCGTGAGGCTGCGTCCGCAATCAAAATCAGCGTTTTCCCGAAGGATGTTTCGGATTTCACCTGGGTTTATGCACTGGTCGCGCCGTTTCCAACCATCACCGACGGCATAAATTTCGAGCAGCTGAAGGAGATTTGGAGCGGAGCGAGCGATGCTGCGCAACAAATCCTGGTCACTGAATCAACTGACGTCATCTTTAGCGAGCTATGGGGCGAGTCAAATTCAGAGAGAATTCGTATAGCCAAGGCTGACGAGATGCTGGAAGCAGCCTGGTCTACAAAAAACACCTGGGCGATTATTCCATTCGAGGAGATTACTCCCCGCTGGAAGGTTCTGCGGATAAACGGGTTGAGCCCATTGGATCGCGGATTGGATCTAGCCCAATATCCGCTGGTTGCCCGCCTGAATTGGGAAGGTCGAATCCCAGTCGGTTCGGATAAAGTTGAGGGGCTGCGCACATCCGGGTTTCAAGGCGCCAACCGCGACGAAAACAAGCTGACGCGGGTGCTGCTCACCGGTACCACCGCGCTGGTACGCATCACAGCGGAGCGGATGGAAGCCATGGGCGTTGATTATCCGATTGGTGATGTTCTACCGTGGCTGCTGGATGCCGATTTCACCCACATCAGCAACGAGATTTCATTCAATGACCAGTGCACCCCCGCCATTGCCATGCGCCTGGGCACCCGTTTCTGCAGCCCAACCAATTATATCGAAGTGCTGGAGTTGATCGACGCGGATGTCATCGAACTAACCGGCAATCATTTGATCGATTATGGACGGGAAGCACTTTCGCTAACTCTCGATATGTACGCTGAGCGGGAAATGGCAACGTACGGCGGCGGTAGAAATCTCAATGCGGCACTGCAGCCATTGATTATTGAGCACAACGGAAACCGGATTGCATTTCTTGGCTGCAATCGGGCAGGGCCGTCTTCGGTGTGGGCAACCGATGAGCAGCCGGGTGCCGCACCCTGCGACCTGGAGTTAATGGCTGGTCAGATTCAAAACCTGCTGGACGAGGGCATCCTGCCCATTGTGACCTTCCAGCATTATGAGCTCGAGGACACCATGCCGATCAGCTTGGCGCGGCAGGAGATGCAGCAGATGGCAGAGGCTGGCGCAGTGGTGGTATCCGGATCGCAGGCGCATTTCCCGCACGGCTTTGCTTTTTTTGGCGATCATTTTGTGCATTACGGCCTGGGAAATTTGTTTTTTGACCAGATGTTTACCTATAACCGGCGTGAATTCCTAGATCGGCACAGCTTCTATGATGGGCACTACCTGGGGGTTGAACTGTTGACCGCCCAACTGGAAGACTTTGCCCGGCCGCGCCCAATGACGGAAGAAGAACGAATCCGAATGTTGACAACCTACTTCGAAGCCAGCGGCATGATCATCAACGACCAGGATTGAAAATGAAACGAACGATTCTTTCAGCACTTATCTTGATTATTCTATTCGCAGGCTGTGCACCTCAGCCAACCGCACGGACAACTGAATCGACAGACTCCGCTGCGACAGCTACCTTAGCGATTACGCAAGGAACTTTACCCACGGAAGCTGCTCAAACCAAGCCGACCAGCCTACCGGTGGCAGATTTGACAGTTTTCGCCGATGCAGCTGTACCCGCGCTGTTGCTGGAAGAAATCAGTGGGCTGCCTGTCGCCAATGATCCAGCCACAGCCATACTCCGCTTGGGTCAATGGGCAGAGCCGGAGGCAGGGGTTGAATGGATTTACGCCCTGGTTGCGCCATTTTCTTCGCTGCTGGATGAGATGCCGCTCGAAAACTTGAAAGCAGCCTGGCAGGGCTTCTCTCCGACGACCCCCATCTTCGTCGAGAAATCAACCTTCACCGCGCTGACCGACACCCTTGGCAAAGCCAGCACAAATGTGAAAGCACTGCCACCAGAGGAGATTCTGGCGGCAGCCTGGGACACGCCGGATGCACTGGCGATCATTCCCTTCGAGCAACTTGAACCACGCTGGAAGGTGATCGCCATCGACGGTCAATCGCCGGTGCATAACGATTTTCAGGCAGAAGCCTACCCGCTGAAAGTCTGGTTTGGCTGGCAGGGCGAAGAATCGGCGCTGACCGCACTGAAAACTGCCGAGCAATCAGGCGAGATTTCCGCCGTGACAGGCAATCGCGATCCCAGCCGGATGACGGTACTGGTCATGACCGGTGTGACCGCACTGGTGCGCGCCACGGCGGTCAAAATGGAAGAGAATGGCATGACCTACCCGGGCGAAGCCGTGCGCGAATGGCTGGTCAACGCCGACCTGACGCACATCAGCAATGAGGTCTCATTCACACCGGTCTGCCCGGATCCGGTATCTTACCCTGGAGCACTGATATTCTGCAGCAAAGCCGAATACATTGAACTGCTGGACGATGTCGGAACCGACATCATCGAGTTAACCGGCAACCACGGCGTCGATTGGGGCCGGGAGGCGCTGGCGTACTCGCTCGATCAATATCGCCAACGCGGGTGGGTCTATTACGCCGCCGGCGAAGACGTTTTTAAAGCCAGAGAAGCTGTCACTGTGGAGCATAATGGCAACAAACTGGCATTTATCGGTTGCAACCCGGCTGGGCCGGAGTTCATCTGGGCGACCGAGACACAATCCGGGGTAGCCAATTGCGATTACCCCTGGATGTGGCAGCGAATCCGGGAATTGACCGAGGATGGCTTTCAGGTCATCGCCACTTTCCAGTATTTTGAAACTTATCGGCATTACGTTGAACCATTCGAGGAACGCGATTTCCGCTCGATGGCGGATGCCGGCGCGGTGATTGTCAGCGGCAGCCAGGCGCATCACCCCATGGCGATGGAGTTTTACCAGGGCAGTTTCATCCATTACGGTCTCGGCAACCTCTTCTTTGACCAGATGCACAAAGGCGGTTTGATCCCGAATGCAACCCGTAAAGAATTCCTCGACCGCTATGTGTTTTATAATGGGCAGCATATATCAACCGAATTGTTGACGGCCATGCTGGAAGATTATGCCCGCCCGCGGCCGATGACGGCAGCCGAGCGCTACGACTTTCTGACAGAGATATTTGCCGTCACCCGCTGGGGCGACGTCCCATAACCGGGTTTGTGGAGGAACTGAAATGCGAATACACGATATTTCATTGACCGTGACATCCAACCTGCCAACCTGGCCGGGAGATCCTAAAGTTGAGCTTGAAAGAGTCGAGAAAATTGAAGACGGCGCGAATGCGAACGTTTCGCGCCTATCCGCCGGCGTCCATACCGGCACCCACGTCGACGCGCCTTTTCATTTTTTAGCCGATGGAACCACAGTTGATACTCTGCCGCTGGATATTTTATTCGGGGCGGTGCAAGTAGTGGAATTAGGCGACCAGGTTAACCTGATCACAGCTGAGGTGATTCAATCATCCGGCTTGATCCACGGCGTCGAGCGGATTCTTTTCAAAACCCGCAATTCAGCATTTTGGGCGCGCGGCGAGACCGAATTTCAAACCGGATTTGTCGCCATTTCTGCCGATGGAGCTGAATATCTCGTCCAGCAGGGGATTCGGCTGGTCGGAATCGACTATCTTTCCATCGCGCCGTTCAAGAATTCACGCCCGACCCACCAAATCCTGCTAAAAGCCAAAATCGTGGTCATCGAAGGGCTCGACCTCAGTCAAATCAACCCTGGGGTATACCAATTGGCCTGCTTGCCACTCAAATTAGGCGGTTCGGATGGCGCTCCAGCTCGTACGGTGCTGATCGAGCAGTAGGTCAACTGCTTTCGCGCCGCATTATTCGGTGGAAATTTGATCAGGGTCAGTAAAAATAACCGGCTTTAGAAAGTTCGAGTTAAAGTGGTTGATGCCGTTCGGGCCAAGCCGGGATAGTTCGGCATAGACGGCCTGGCAATCCTGACGCAGCGTGCCGATATCGATGCCGCAGCAGGCAGTCGGGAATGGTTCCAGCCACGGCATACAGCGTTGAAACACTTTCACCGCCCCGCGAAAATTTTGATTCTTTATATGGTGGTACATTACTGCCACCTGCAAAATTCCACGGTACAGGTCGCGCAAGGTGCTGCTTTCCGCGCGCCAGGCCAATTCCAGGGCCTCGTGTGCCTCGAAATATTCCCCTTTATTAAATAACCGCAGTCCGACTAAAGCTTGCGGATGGATGATAGCGTTTTCACAGGCGCGTCGGTGGGCTGCACTGTGTGAAATGGACGAGTCGTGCTGGGATGCTGGCATAATTTACCTGTTGGGAAGAATGCGGGGATTATAGCACAGCCAACCCGCCGCCTTAAGAATTAGGCGAGCCAGGTGGATTTATGATAGTATTTCCGTGGAAAACATCAACCCGAGGATGTATGGCCCCGATCAAAGACGAAGAAATACTACCCCTTTCACTGGAACATAATTTTTGGACCTGGTCTGCGCAAGGCAAGGTCAACCCGATCCCGGTAACGCGTGCCAAGGGTGTGTATTTCTGGGATGCCAACGGTAAACGCTACCTGGATTTGAACTCAATGACCATGTGTGTCAACATTGGTCACGGGGATGAGCGGGTGATCGAGGCAATGGCGCAGCAGCTGCGCGAACTTCCCTTTGCCGCCCCGGGTATGGCGACACGTGCCCGGGCTGAGCTCGGTCAATTGCTGGCGGAGATCACGCCTCCCGGTTTGACCAAGTTTCTATATACCCTGGGCGGAGCGGACGCCAACGAGAACGCCGTCAAATTGGCGCGCGGCTTTACCGGCAGGCATAAAATCTTGACCCGCTACCGCAGTTATCACGGCGCTTCAGCCGGTGCAATGGCTATGACCGGCGATCCACGCCGGACAGTTTGGGAACCAGACTTGATGCCCGGCGTGGTGCATTTCCTCGACCCGTACCGCTACCGCTCAACGTTTCACCAGGGCAATCCCGAAATCAGTGAAGCACAGTTTAGCCGTGATTACCTCAAACACCTGGAAGAAATCATTCAGTACGAAGATCCGAACACCATCGCCGCCATCCTGATGGAGACCGTAACAGGAACGAACGGCGTGATCATCCCGCCCGAGGGCTATTTGCAGGGTGTGCGTGAACTCTGCGACCGCTATGGCATCGTGATGATTTGTGACGAAGTGATGAGCGGCTTTGGACGCACCGGGGAGTGGTTTGCCGTCAATCACTGGAACGTGGTGCCGGATATGATCACCATGGCTAAAGGATTGACCTCAGCCTATGCGCCATTGGGCTGCGTGGCGATGAAACCGAAAATTGCGGCAGCATTTGATGACCGCGTTTACGAAGGCGGGCTGACGTTCAATGGGCATCCGGTGTCACTTGCGGCAGCGATTGCCAATATCCGTGTGATGCAATCCGACAATTTGATTGAAAAGGCGCGCGAAACCGGAAAGGTGATGGCGGATATGCTGGCGGAACTGGTCGAGCGCCATCCTTCCGTCGGTGAAGTGCGCTCGATCGGGTTGTTTGGCATTATTGAACTGGTTAAAAACAAAGCTACCCGCGAACCGCTCTCGCCGTGGAACAAGACCAATGCGACTATGGCGGCAGTAAGAAAACACTTGTTGGAACACGGGGTCTTCGTGTACATCCACTGGCACACCATTTTGCTGCTGCCACCGCTGATTATCACCCCTGAACAACTGGCAGAAGGCTTTGCCGTGATCGACAGAGCGCTTGAAATCGCGGATGCGGCAACGGTTTAGTCTGTATCTTTTCCGCCCGCTTTGCATCCTATTACTAAAATAACTATTCCGGAGACATTGCATGGAGTTACGTTTAGATAATTTAACACCACCGGCTAAGAACGCTGATAACAAAGTTGAAAAAGTGTTGATTTTGGGGGCAGGCCCGGCGGGATTATCCGCTGCGCTTTACGCTGCACGCGCCGAGTTGCAGCCATTGGTATTGATTGGAACCGAATTGGGCGGGCAAGCTTCGCTGACCTTCACCATTGAGAATTACCCCGGCTTCCCGGACGGCGTCGGCGGAGCCGAGATGGGCGAGTTATTCAAAAAGCAGGCTGAACGTTTCGGCGCCCGCTTTGAATATGATCTGGCAACCGCGGTCGATTTTAGCCGCCGCCCGTTTTTGGTCAAGACATTTAGCCGGGAAATATTGGCCGAGTCGGTTATTGTTGCTACCGGCGCCAGCCCGTATGTGCTTAACGTACCCGGAGAGAATCAAATGATCGGTCGCGGCGTATCCTACTGCGCCACCTGTGACGGCTGGTTCTTCAAAGAGAAAAATTTGGTGGTGGTAGGCGGCGGCGATAGCGCACTGGAAGAAGCCCTCTTCTTAACCCGTTATGCTGCCTCAGTTACCATTGTCCACCGGCGCGATGAATTACGGGCTGGACCGATTTTGCAGAACCGGGCCAAGCAAAACCCGAAGATCCACTTTATTTGGAACACCGTCGTCGACGAAATTATCGGCACCACCGGCGTTCAAAGCGTGAAGCTGCGCAATGTCATCACTGACGAACGTACCGACTTCGCGGCAGAAGGTGTGTTTATCTTCATTGGTCATGCGCCGAATACGAAAATCTTCGAGAATCAACTGGATATGAATGAGAAAGGCTATATTCAATCCGATTTGACGATGAAAACCAATATTCCTGGGGTATTCGCTGCCGGTGAGGTAATGGACAGCCATTACCGCCAGGTGGTGACCTCGGCAGGCATGGGAGCGGCAGCCGCCATCCAGGCTGGGCGTTTCCTGGAAGAACACAGCGAGGAACCTGAAAAACCGGTTCCGGAAAAAATCAAAGAATAATAAAAATCGGGCGACCATCAGGTCGTCCGATTTTATTTCAATTTGACCGCGAAAGAAATTTCGCGAACGTACGATTACGGGGTAGGAGTTGTAGCAGCCCCGCCAGTGCTCCACCAGATGAAGCTGCGCGATGCGCTGGCTGCTCCGGCTGGCTGGTAGATAGGCTTGCCATCGATCGAGGAACCAGTCTGGCGAACCGGCACGACATACCACTTCAAGATATGGGGTATCGAATCGGTTGGGCGGAAAGATGCCGGTACGATCAACTTGGTGTCTGACACGTATTCCAACAGCTTGCGGCCTTTGCCCTCAGTGACATCTTCCACCGTCACAGCGTAGGCTTCGTTTTGACGCAAGGTGCTAACCGCAGCCCACTGCAATGTCACACTGTCATTGGCGGCAGTGAAGACTGCGCCGTCAGCTGGCAGCAAGAGATTGGGGGCGGGATAAGGCGGCGGGTTGGTAGGCGTAGGCGTAGGCCCGGCCGTTGGCAGCCGCTCACACAGCGGAATGATCAGCGGCATGCCCTCATAAACCACATCCGAGGCCAGACCGTTGTAACTCCTGATCGCATCGGACGAAACGTTGTAGTTGGTCGCGATATTGAACAGGGTATCACCAGCCACCACCATGTATTCGACTTTATCGCAGGCTGTATCGGTGGCGTC
>DATBWK010000077.1:0-3130 GCA_036514835.1 Bellilinea sp. | reverse complement strand
CCAGTTCGTTGAAATCAAGAGGGAAATTCGCATCAACGTCATTGGTATCTGATTCTTGAAGTGGGTGAGAGGGAAAAATGGTCAAGGTTTCGCGGTACATCTACCTGGTTTTGGCGTGTTTGTTCGTGATTGGGGTGGTGTATCAGGTGTATCTGGCCGGGCTGGTGGTGGTTGCCAGCCGGGCGGGGTGGGGGGACCATATCGGATTGGGACACACCCTGGCAGGGCCGCTGCTGTTGATGTTAATTACACAGTATCTGGCCAGGCTGCCACGCTCCAGCAAAACATTGACCTGGATATTGTTCGTAGCGTATGCGCTGCAGGCGGATGTGGTTATTTTCATGCGCGGATCGGCGCCGCTGGTTTCAGCGCTGCACCCAGTGCTGGCATTGGTGGATTTCGCGATCGGTTATGCGCTGGTGGTACGCACCTGGAGGTTGATCAAAGCGCCGGAGATGACAGAAATACCGGCGGGACCGTCAGCCGCGCCGGCAGCGACCGTGGATTGAGGTCAGGCAGCGGAAAAATTAACCGCCAATCGCGGCAGGTTTCTCGGCTTTTGCCCTGAATATCAACCCCGCAAAGCCGCAGACAGCCACAATAGCGCCAGCGAGCGGCAGGTAGGGAGTGGAGATCACATTGGGCATAATCAATGCCAGTCTGGTGAAAAACAGCCAGACTGGCAGCAAGCCGACGAACAGGCCGATCGCGAGCAAGATGAGACTCCCGTTGAGGGTCAGCCGTTGGTTGAAGACAGTCGCGAAGAGCAGCAGGCAAATCAAAGCAAACAGCAGCGGGGCGACCACAGCGTAAACGAAATAAACGGATGGGTCAAATTCGGTTGAGACAGTTTCCCGTGCCGATCGATACCAGTTGTTCAACAAATAACCGACGAATATCAGGACGATGCTAAAGATAAAAGGAAGAGCGCGATAACCAGGGGTTTTAGATTCCATTTGGACATCTCCTTTTCCACAGCCCAAAGTCCGTATTCAATTGTTGACCCGCCCAGGTAGATCATACTGCTAAAAAATTAACCTGCAAAGGTGATTTTGTCGCGATGGCCGCTCCCGCAAACCATCGGGACGATGTGCGCGCATTTTTGGCGAACGGTGTTCGCCGCTACAACAACGCCTGCAGCAGTTTTTGACCGAAATCGGATGGATCGCTTCGGTCGATCCGGAGCTCTTTCGCGCCGTGCCAGGCCAGAAAGTCGCGCATGGCAGCCGACACAGCGGCTACAAGTTCATCGTCCGCGGCGACGCCTGGTTCCAGGGCGAGCGATAGCAGGTTCAGTACGCCGGTTTTGCGATCCAATTTCGGGTCAAAGCGACCGACCAGGCGATCCTTGTGCAGAATTGGGAGGCAAAAGTAGCCGTAAATGCGGTCCTGGGGGCGCTTATAGCATTCCAGCACCTGGTTGAAGCCCCACAACCGTTGGTCGCGTTCATGAGCCCAGAAAAACGAATCGAAGGGGGAGAGGAAGGTGGTGCGCTCCGTCTTAATCTCGCCATCGCCTGCGCGCTGCAGCAGCGGCAGGGTATCGCGATGCACCAGCCATTTTCGCACACCGTCCATCGTTTCCCCCTGGATCTCGACCAGCGTTCCGTCGGCGTGCAGCTCCTGGACGGTCGGCTTGATTTGCTTGGCCCAGATGTAGGCATACCAATTGAGGTTGCGCTGATCAAACACTCCCAGCGCTCTGGCAGCCTGCTCCACACAGAAACGCCGCCCTTCCTCAGAATCAGCCGGCACGGCATCGACCCAATCCGGCAGCACCCGCTCTTTAATGTCGTACACGCGCTGGAAGTTGACCCGATCCGCTATCATCAGGTCGCCGGCGGCAAAAAGGGCCTCCAGCGCGGTCTTAGACGGTTTCCAGTCGTACCATGGATTGCGTTTTGGTCCTTGATACTCGAAATCCCCGACGCGCAGTCCGCCCTCAGCGCGGATCCGCTCCAGCGTCTGGTCCGTCAGCTCGCGGTTGCCGTCCTGATTCCACCAGGCGCTGAAATCCGGGATGGTGCGCCAACGGTGGTAACGGTAATGTTCCAGCGGGAGGATGCAGGCGGCATGTCCCCAGCCTTCATACAGCTGGCGCTGGCCGGGTGTGTAGACCAACTGGTGGAGCGTGTCCAGGTCATACGAACCAAGGCGCGACCAGAGGGTGACGTAATGGGCGCGGTTTACCATGTTCAAGGTATCAATCTGCAGGTAGCCAAGCACCTTGACCACATTGACGATGTCGTCGGAGGAGGGTGGTGTCTGCGCCGCATTGGCTGTGGTCAATCGCTGGGCGTCCAGAACCGTGGCCCGCAGTGCAGAAAGGGGAAAAATTGTGCCGGTTACTTTGGTTGCCATGAAAAACCTCACACCATTAATCGATAGGGGGTCAAGCCATTTTATATGGGCAGTCAGGAATTGAATTATTTACCCGATTATTCAACATTACTCGGAAAATTGCAACAAATTGCGTTTGTTGACCGGTTGAATATGTCTTTCTGCGGCTTTGATCAACGCCGTCGTAGAAAAATACCCTATTGACAGATGCATTTGTTGTATGTAATATATAGGAAATATTACTTCTGATTATTTATACAAATCAGTAGTAATGAGGTGAAATAGCCGTATGAGCAGCCAAAAGAAACCCGCTAACGAAAATCAACTAACCCTGCCGACCATTCTGGAAACAGTAGGAACCGCCGCCAGCCTTGCGGCAGCCAAATTTCGCTTCGAGGATTACCGCTCGCGCCTGTCCGCGCAGACCGTACGCCGCCAGAACGCGGATCTCATGCTATTTGCAGAATTTTTACACAATGTAGAGGTGCGCAGGGTCGGCGCGCTGAATGAGGACCCGCAAGCCTGGCGCGGCGTCAGTTGGGGCCTGGTGGAAGCTTTCGTGAAGTGGCAGCTGAAGGAAGGCTACGCGGTATCTTCGGTGAATGTACGGCTCTCCACAGTGAAGTCCTACGCGCGTCTGGCGTTCCAGGCTGGAACGCTTTCTGCCGAGGATTACGCGCTGATTCGCTCGGTGCAGGGCTATGCCCGGCGGGAAAAACGCCGCATTGACGCCCGGCGAACGCAAACCCGGGTCGGGTTGAAAAAAGAAACCCCGGTTACACTTACAGCG
>DATBWK010000076.1:0-4396 GCA_036514835.1 Bellilinea sp. | reverse complement strand
GCCTAAATCATCGACCAACTCGGAGCCAATAGAATTAAAGTCGTCATCCTGTGTCACCAGATAGCGCCGGGTAGAGGTCCAATCTTCTCCGCCCTGAAAACCGCCGCGAAAGCGGTCCAACTGCGCCACGATGGTGACGTTCTCGCTCGAGCCCACCCGTTCAGCTTCGTTCAAATCCAAATAAATATCCTGCTCCAACACCTGGTCATCAGCATCCTGGTACAGCATCACCAGCCAGGTGTCGCCGGAACCGGTGGTGGATGGAACGCGCGTGGCGCGCGGCGTATGAGTCGCCAGGATCTGGGTTGGCTCAGCATTCGTCACCGGCGGCTGGTCGATTGGAGCCTGCCCCGGGTCGCCGCCCAATCCGCCGTCTCCGGATAGCAGCAGGTACAGCACAGCAATGGCGATGATCGCTACAATACCGCCGCAGCCGCCCATCTTGCCGCGGGTCGGCTTAAATAGCCCGCCTCCACCGCCACCGAACGAACTTCCGCCTGTCCCGCCGCCAGAACTGCCGCCCATCCCGCCCGTCCCCCCGCCAGTGTCGCGTCGCCGGGGTGCAACCGCTTGTCCGGTTGGTTTTTCACCTTTCCGTCTGCGTTGTACATTTACTTCGGGTGTGTTCGACATGGCGTTTTCCTTTGCAGTTGTCTTTTCTTAATTCAAGCAAAAATCGTTGGTTGTTACCGGTAATCCTTCAATCTTACCGCTTTACCGGGCGATCAGGTAGCCGCCGAGGATCAAGGCCAAAACACCCAGTATCCGCAGCAGATCAACCGGGCGCTGAGTCACGCCAAACAGGCCATAATGGTCAACGATAACGCCCAAAACCAGTTGGCCAATGATGATCAGCACCACCATCATGGTGCTGCCAAGGCGCGGCAGCGTAATGCTGATAGTCTGATAAAGAATCAGACCGAAAATGCCGGCTGAAAGCATATACCACGGCAAGCTGCGCCACTCGCGAATACGTTCGCCGCCGCGCGCCAGTAACCATATGCCGGAAAACACTGCTCCGCTGATGTGAATAATGAAACTGCCAGCGGTACCGCCCACCCGCTGCCCCATTGCGCCTGCCAGCGGGGCTTGCAGCCCAACCGCCACGCCGCCCAGCAAACCGATCAGAATGACCCACCAATTCACCATGGATATTTCTCCTCTCCAGCGGTAGCATAATCCTTCGCCAGGTACAGTTACCAGTTATCCAAGAAGCGGAGCTTGAATCGAAACTTGCAGTCATCTTCCAACCACATCGGAAAGTTGGTGCCCCACAGATTATTGTACAGGCAGAAATGAACCCCTTTGGCCATGTCCGGCTGCTCATTGGTGAAATTGAGCAACGACCGCTCACCCGGAGCGACCAATGGCGCATCCAGCGACTCGACGATTATCTTCAGTCCCTGGGATTCCATTTGGACCGACCCACCGCAGGCATGCAAGTGGCGGTTTCCATTCTCCACCACATCCAGCGGCGAAACTTGCTGCCCAAGTTTCTCAATGCTCCATTTAACCTCTTCCTGCCGATTTGGGATGAATGACAACCACAGCGCTTCCGGAAGGCGGCAGGCTTTTTTACCGATCCAGACCACTTCCATATCAATTTCCGGTCTCTCGCGTCCGAAACTATAATGCAGATAAAAATCCCGCGGGCAGCCGTAATCCTCAATTGCCGCAGGTTCGCTCTTCAAATGAAACAATATCCTATTTTGAGAATGGAATGCCGAGTCTACCGTTGGTGACCAAATTTTACTGATCGGGCGGGCTTTCTCCATACCTGGTTTCGTAAAATCTTCCCGGCTCCACCCGTTGTTTTGTTCCTCTGGGCGGATGTATTGGTGAAAAAACCGCTCGTAGTCATCCGCGGAAAAAGTTTGATAGCCCAACAAACCGATGGATGAGCCCGGATTTACCCATTTCTTGCCTGATTCGCAGGCCTCGAAGCACATCAATGCACCAGAGACTGGATCGAAATCGGCTGAAACCTGCGAGGTTCTAAAGACAACCTGCTCCAGGGGCATGGGTGTTAATTCGGTAAGATCCGGAGGCTGCGCACTCATGGTTGTGAGGTGTCCCCGCGCTTCCTTTGCCAGAGATTTTTCGCCCAGGGAGTCGATCGCTTCGGTAATATAGTTCCGTTGTTCCGCCCACGAGGATTCAAAACGGCGAAAGTTTGGTTTTTCTCGCGCCGCCGCAAATTCGGCAGCCGAATAAGCCTCGTGGTCATCCAACCAGGTTTTTTCGTCCATCCCCCAGGTATGCTCCGGCACCAGCAATAATTTACGTTGAAACCGGTCAAAATCCGGATCCTGCGCCAGCCCGGGATCATCTTTCAACCAATTTGACCGCAATCGCAGCAACTCGCGGAACTTGCTCACCTTAACCGGATCGCTGCCAACTCCGTGGATCCAGCTGTCGCCAATCTCCTGTCTCACGACCGGCAGGCTGGCCTTCAAAGGCAGCAATCGCTCGGCATAAGCATTCAATGTAGACGCGAAAACATTCGCACCCGGATGCTCCTCGCGCAATGAACTAAAAATGGATGTTACCTCAGCTTCATTTTGCGGTCCGAGATTGTCCATCGAATGGCCAAAAGCCAATGCATTCTCATTCTCAGGCAAGATGAAGGTTTTCCCATAACTGCCCTCATACATCACCATAATCTCGCTGCCGGTCGGATCCTGCCAGCAAAAAAGCGGCGGCACTTTGGGGACTGCAGATCCTCCGTTGACGCCCACCTGCAGGAATTTCACACCTGCCTCTGCCAGCAGCGGAACAATGCCGCGGGTGTGCCCGGGAACGTCAGTGAACTTGGCAGCGATAGTTTGCTTGCCAAAGCGGGCATCCAGGCGCTGGGACAGCGAGAGTCCCAGGCGGAACAAATCCACGTCCATCAATTCACTGTGGGTAGTGAAAGGCAAGGCATGCCAGGCAATATCGCCGTGCAGGATGGCGTTTTCCATTTCCAGTCGCTGCTGGGGATTTGCCTGTTCGAGATACTCGTAAATCAGCCAGGAGCCGGTGGTCCAGATAAAACGGTCAGCGGTTTCCCGCCTGCGCATGGTGCGCGCCAACTGGATGGCGTTGGGAATGTAGTGTTCAAAATATTGCTTTACCACCACAGCGGCATAATTAGTGAAACCGACGTCCAGATGTGTCTTGAAAATCAGGTGAATATTAAGCGGCATTGTCACTCCGAAGGCTTCCGATCAGTGATGCAGATATTGCTTAACTATAACCAAAACAGGATGGACGGCTGGAATATTCTACGGGTGAAAATAGGTTAATTCTTGCCCAGGTGAAAAGGTTTTTTTTCAATCGTCGCTATAATCATTCTCAAGCGCTGAGTCCATTCGGTTTTTGCATATCATTTCCAGTAAAGGGGAGCTACCCATGAAGGCTGAAAAACTCAAGTCGTTTAATTATGCCATCGGGATGTTCGGCACCTCGATTCCGATCAACATGTTGAAAACCTACGCCGCCATCTACTATGTAGACCGGCTGGGCCTTACAACCGTGCAATTGGCTTCGATATTATTCATTTACACCATCATCGACGCAATCGACAACCCCATTTACGGCTTTCTCTCGGATCGCACCCGCTCGCGTTGGGGTCGCCGCCGCCCATGGTTGGTAATCGGTACACCGCTGCTGGTCTTGTTCTTCATTGCCTTCTACTCCACTCCGGCATTCCTGGCAGGCAACAGCCTGTTTGCCTATGCCATGCTGTTTTACATACTTACCGGCACGCTGGATTCGGTCATCAATGCCAATTACGGCGCGCTCTTCCCGGAATTGTTCCGCACAGATGCCGCTCGCGCATCCACCAACGCCCTGCGTCAGGCATTCCAGTTGGTGGCGATGATCATCAGTATTGCGCTCACGCCTGTTGTCACCAGCGCCATTGGCTTTATGGCAACGGCGATCATTTACGGCCTGTTAGGCGGTGCAGTCATTCTTTACATGGCTTTTACTGCCAAAGAAGTTGAGGTCCAGGTTGAGGAGAAAAAGCCTGCTCTGTGGAGCAGTCTCAAAGACCTCTTTACCAACCGCAACTTCTGGATGGCAGGTTTCACCAACGCTTTCTACAGCGCAGCCATGTCTTTAGTGTTGGCTTCCCTGCCGTTTTTCGCCAAATACACGCTACATATTCAAGACGCACAACAGACGATCCTGTTCGCCTCGGTACTGATCATCGCCATCGGTTGTGTGGCAGTCTGGGCGCGATTTGTCCGCAAATACACCGTTATCCCCGTCTGGCGGGTGGCGTTGGTAGCGCTGGGATTAGCATTCATACCGCTTTATTTTGCCAACTCGCTGGCTACCGCGGTGGTCGGCAGCGCGCTGGTCGGCTTTGGTTTCGCCGGCGTAATCACCACCATGGACTTAATCGGCG
>DATBWK010000075.1:0-3700 GCA_036514835.1 Bellilinea sp. | reverse complement strand
CCGCCACCGTCAATATCCTGCAGCCAGGAACGCAGACAGTCTGGCTGCCAGTCGCCAGGGCAGCCAAGTTCACTCTGGAAACTACCCGGTACAACCGCGATGACTGAAGTCTGGTTGTCGGTGACCCAGTGGGACTTGTGGTCGTAATAAAATTTGACTGATATATCAGCGCCTAAATTCAAAAGAATGTTCGCGCCGCCAGGAGCGGCGTGTAACCCGTAATTTTCAGCCCAGTCATTATTAAGCGCCGCCTTGTACTCGAAATTGCCAGCCGGGAGAAGCCAGCTTCCCTGCCAGACATCATCGCCAGCATCGAAGTTGAGATGACTTACCGCGCATGCGGGATCCCAATCTCCGGCGCAACCTACTTCTGTCTGTAGCGAGCCAGCGATGGTGACACTGGCGGGATCGGCGGTGTGCGAGGCGGTGACCGGTTGAGGTGAGATTAACCCCAGGATTAAAGCCAGTAAACTCAAACCGTTAAAGAGGAAATGGATGGTGTTTTTCTGCCGAACGTTCATTGGTCACCTCCTGGCTGAAGCACGGCGGATATTAATATGTAAATATTACTTTAATGATAAAAAATTAAAAGTCAATGGAGCGCGAGGAATTCTAAAGAATGGGCAGCCACTTGCCTGAGCGCCTAAAAGAGTAGACCGGCGCGAAAGAATGACCAATCATGAGAACGGATATAAACTATACCCACGGTAAGGTCCACAAAATTTTTCGCGATCGAGGTTTGCGATGATCACGACGCCAAGGCTATTCATTCGTCCGTTTCTGGAGCAGGACTGCGATTCGCTCTATGAATATCTATCGGATCCTGGAATATACGAATTCGAACCCGGCGAACCGATTTCACTGGAACAAGCCAGAGCAGTAACCCTGGAAAGGTCGCGAGGGACAATTTTCTGGGCGGTGGTGCTGCGGGACACACAGAAAATGGTGGGGCATTTATATTTCATGCAAACCGAACCACTGGAGTTTTTGACCTGGGAACTAGGCTACATTTTTAACCCGCGCTTCCAGAACAACGGCTACGCCAGCGAAGCAACAGCAGCACTCTTACACTATGGGTTCGAATATTTGGGAATTCACCGGGTGATGGCGCACTGCAATCCAAACAATATTGCCTCGTGGAGGGTGCTGGAAAAAAATTGGCATGCGCAGGGAAGGATATTTTCGGAAAAATGTCTTTTTCAAGCTCGCGGAAGATGGCTCTCCATTATGGGTGGATACTTTTGAATATGCAATTTTGAACGAGGATATTGCCTCCACTGTTCCAACTAATCCGTAAAGGCAGCCAGAGGATACATAATTGATCAACTACGCGGCGTGCATCTTTCTTTCGGCTTTCCTGCTATTCCAAATCCAGCCCATCCTATCCAAAACACTGCTACCCTGGTTTGGCGGCACACCCGCGGTTTGGTCTTCAGCCATGTTATTTTTTCAGGTCGCCCTGACGGGCGGGTATGCCTACTCCAACTGGTTGGTGAGGTATCGCACCAATAAAAAGCAAACCATCATCCACCTGATTCTGATGGGCATATCGGTTTGCCTCGTCATTTATTTGTGGATAATCTGGCCTTCGCCTGTCACTCCGGCAGGCAGCTGGAAACCTGAATCTGTCGCCAATCCGGTTCTGTATATCTTCTTCCTGCTGACCATCAGCGTTGGGCTGCCATTTTTTGTTTTATCCACCAACAGCCCGCTGATGCAATCCTGGTTTAGCCGGAAAAACCCGGGACGTTCACCTTACTGGTTGTACGCCCTGTCAAATTTTGGGTCGCTGTTGGGACTTCTGGCTTACCCGACGCTGGTCGAGCCGGCGCTAACTTTACAGCGGCAAGGCTGGATCTGGGCTGGCGGGTACATCCTATTCGTATTAATTGCCGGCTACAACGCCATCTTGACTACCAGAGTGGTGCATTCGCCAGTTCCCGTCGAGGTCGACCCAAGTCCGATGGACGGGCAAAAATCCAGGGTCCGGACACAGGCGCTGTGGATCCTGTTGAGCGCCAGCGCTTCGATCCTGGTGTTAGCGGTGACCAGCCAGATCACCCAGGAAGTGGCTCCCATTCCCTTCCTGTGGGTGCTGCCGCTGTCCATTTATCTGCTTTCCTTTGTTTTTGCGTTCTCGAGCAGGCGCTGGTATGACCGGAAGGTATTTACCCTGCTGTTGATGCTGGGAACCGCTGCCTGGATATACGTTCTCCTTAATCCCTATACCAATTTCATCCTGCAGATCATCATTTACAACTTTTTACTCTTTACGGCCGCCATGGTCTGCCATGGTGAGTTGTACGCGCTGCGGCCAGACAGCACTCTCCTGACCCGTTTCTATCTGATGGCATCGATCGGCGGCGCCCTGGGAGCGTTGATCGTGAATCTGGTGGCGCCGTATATCTTTCCGGGTTATTGGGAGCTGTATATTGGATTTGCTCTGGTGTGGGTCCTGCTGGCGGTTTTATCCTACCAGCACAAAAGCACCCCAACTGGGATGCGTTTTGGCCTGCTGACCGGTGCCATGGCGACGGCGGTAAGCATTTTTATGGTCTTCCTGATGTTCATTTCCACCAGCGGCGATTTATTCGTGCAAAGAAATTTTTATGGAGTGGTGCACGTCAAGCAGATAAAAATCGAAAAGGGCCAGAAGCAGGCCAATACCATGTATCACGGGTCCACTATTCATGGTCTCCAACATGTAGATGAGGCCTTGCGATACATTCCGACCAGCTATTTCAGCACGACCAGCGGGATCGGGCTGGCGATCGTTAACCACCCGCGTTATGGTGCCGGTATGCGGGTGGGGGTGCTGGGGCTGGGCGTGGGTACTTTAGCCGCCTACGGCCAGGCGGGAGATACCTACCGGTTTTACGAAATCAATCCAGTCGTCATTGACCTGGCAAACGGCCAGGGCGATTATTTCTCGTTCCTCGCGGACAGCCCCGCCAGCATTGATGTGGTTGCGGGTGATGCGCGCATTTCGTTGGAAAAAGAACTGGATAATCAGTTTGATATCCTGGTGCTGGATGTTTTCAGCAGCGATTCAGTGCCCGTGCATCTATTGACCCGGGAAGCTTTTGACATCTATCTGCAAAATATGGCCGTGGACGGGTTGTTCGCCGCGAATATTTCCAATGTACGGCTGGACCTGCGCCCGGTTTTCTGGCAATTGGCGCAGGTCTATGATCTGCAAATGGCGATCATACAAAACCCGGCCGGAGAGAACAACCCGGACGGCTTTACCTCATCGTGGGTGCTGCTCACCCGGAATCCGAAATTGCTAGCGGCCCCGGCTCTCACCGAGCGGATGGCGCCTATGGATGATTTTCGCACGGATATTCGCCTGTGGACCGATGATTACAGCAACCTGTTCCAGATCGTGAAGTAACACCGCAGGGAAATTGCGCGTGTTGAGATCCGTCGCGATCCAATTCAGGCGTGTGCGTTAATTTTTCCGTACAGCCGAATCAGTCTTCGAGAATGAAAGTGATCTTCATCTCGACCCGGTACTCGGTGATTTTGCCGCCTTCGTCAACCAGCACCTCCTGATTCTTGATCCAGGCGCCGGTGACGTGTTTCAGGGTTTTATGGGCGCGCGTCACACCAGCTTTGATGGCTTCATCGAAACCGAGGGGAGAAGAGGTCTTAAGGGTCACAATTTTTGAGACTGCCATTGGAGACTCCTTTCAAATGG
>DATBWK010000074.1:0-2441 GCA_036514835.1 Bellilinea sp. | reverse complement strand
CCGGGGATTTACGGGAAGTGCTGTCGTAGATTAATTCGGAAGACGGCATAAAATTACACCATTGCCCTAAGCTGGTCTTTATTTTACTGCGCAAACAATGCTTTTCCTGCAGAATTAAATTTTGTTTTTAACTCTAGTATTGAATACTAAGTGCAAAACCCTCCAACCACTCCCTCCATCCTCATCATCACCGGTGCAAAAGGCGACACGCGCCGCTACCGGGCATTCCACCTGTATCAGCAGTTACTGCTGGCGGGAATTCCGGCGGCGGTATGCCACATTACCGATGGTCTGTCAGAGGAGCTGGTTCGTCAGTGTAAACTGATCATTTTCCACCGTACTCCCTACGATCCGCGCGTCAGCCGGTTGATCCGGTCTGTTCGCAGCCGTAATGGACTTGTACTTGTGGATGCTGATGATCTGATTTTTGACTCATCCGCCTTCCAATGGATCGACAGCCCGGATTTCAAAGACCCGGTGCGCGCAAAGTTGTACCAGGCAGAAATGCAGCGGCAGCAGCAAACATTGTTGCTCAGCGATGGTGCGCTTACCTCCACCGATTATCTGGCGGAGGTTGTCCGAAAAATGGGAAAACCGGCCTGGGTGCATCGCAATGCGGCCAATCTGGAAATGCTCGAGATCTCAAACCGTGCTAAAGGACAAAAACGCCGTCCAGATGGAAAATATGTAATCGGTTATGCCAGCGGTACGCCGACGCATAACCGCGACTTCGCCTTGATCGCTCCGGCACTGATGGAAACGCTTCGCGTGAACCCTATGGCAGAGTTATGGGTAATTGGTCACTTGGATATGGGCGCGGGTTGGCAGCCATTCCATGATCGGGTTCGTACCTTTAAGCCAGTGCCCTGGCGCGAACTGCCCTTCTGGCTAGCCCAACTGGATGTTAATCTGGCCCCGTTGCTGCTGGATAATCCATTCTCACAATCAAAAAGTGAAATCAAGTTCATGGAGGCTGCGCTGGTCGGCGTGCCCACTATTGCCAGCCCAACCGACGCTTTCTCATTTGCCATCCAGGATGGCCTAAATGGGTTGCTGGCACACACACTTGAGGATTGGCAGGCAGGACTGCTTGCTTTGACCGACCACACCGCGAGAAGCTTAATGGCTGAACATGCGGCCAGCAGCGCTGTGGTTGAGTACGCTCCCCAGAATCGATCGCGCCAGTTGGTGACGCTGTTGGGCCAGATTTCGAGTTCTTTTAGGCAGGATCATGAGTGGGGAAAGAAAACTAACTTTACTCAAACCTCTTCAAGTTATAATTGGCCTGTTGAATGGGAGACGCAGCCTTCGCTATTAAAGATGGGTTGGTATTCCCTCCAATCGCGGGGAGTTATGACGCTGCTCAAACAGTTGTGGATTACCCTGCGGCGACTTCTCGTTCGTTGGATCCCGTATCGCTAAAGCCTCATGGACTTATCCATTTGTATCGTCTCTTTCAATACCCGGGATTTGCTGCGGGACTGTTTAAATTCGATCTTTTCCAGCTTGACCCAATATTCATATGAAGTAATTGTTGCAGATAATGGTTCTGCCGACGGCAGTTCCGAGATGCTGGCGGCTGAATTCCCACAGGTGCAGGTCATTCAAAACACCTCCAACCTGGGCTATACGGTGCCCATGAATCAGGCCTTACGTGCGGCGGCGGGACGCTATCTGATGCAGCTCAACCCCGACACGGTTCTGACACCCGGGTTGCTGGAATCCCTGCTGGGTTTTATGGAATCCCAGCCTCGGGTTGGCATTTGTACGCCCAAAGTGCTCAACAGCGACGGGACTTTGCAAATGCAGTGCCGCCGTTCTGCCGCGCGTCCGTGGGACGCCATCACCTACATCCTGGGTTTCTCTAAATTATTTCCCAGCAGCCGCTTATTTGGCCGTTATTTGATGGAATATCTGCCGGAAGATCAAATTAATGAGGTAGAGGCGGTTTCCGGGTCGTGCATGCTGATCCGCCGCGGCGTGGTGGACCAAATCGGTTATCTGGATGAGCAATTTTTTGCCTACCAGGAAGATGCCGAGTTCTGTTTCCGGGCGCGCAAGGCAGGCTGGCAGATCTACTATGTTCCAACCGCGCAGCTTACCCATTTTGGCGGCCTGGGCGGGTCGCGCTTTGTGCCGTACCGCGGAATTTACGCCTGGCACCGCTCCTATTATCTCTATTATCGCAAGCACCTGGCGCGCGAATATTTTTTCATGGTCAATTGGCTGGTTTACCTGGGAATTGGCCTGAAATATCTATTCGCGATGCTGATTAACGCGCTGCGTAAAGAGAAAATCGTCGGATCGAAAAAACCTTAAACCGGTACCGCCCCCACCTCGGCAGCTGCCAGATCCACCAGCTCATCCAGCCGTGCAGCAACCGCCGGGGTCAATCCGATATGCGTTTCGATGCTTTCCGGCTGCACGCCGAAGACCACCAC
>DATBWK010000073.1:0-21790 GCA_036514835.1 Bellilinea sp. | reverse complement strand
GCTCAGCCTGTTCAATGGGGAAGCGGTGGGTGATGAGCGAATGCACGTCCATTCGGCCTGAACCGATTAGATCGACAATAGCCTCAAGATTTCGGCCCTCAGTCCAGCGCACATAGCCGAAGGGGTAGTCCTGCCCCTTTTCCTCATAAGATGGGTCATAACGTCCAGGTCCATAGGAACGAGAAATCAGGAATTGCAGTTCTTTTTCATAATAGATTTTCCGGGGAATATCCAGCCCGACTGCTCCAACCGCCACAACTACCCCGCGGTCGCGAGCCAGTTCACCCGCCAATGCTACCGGGTCATCGGAAGCGGTGTCGGCGCAAATGAGCACACTGTCAAATCCGCGCCCCTGGCTAAAGCTGCGCCCGGCGTCTTCAGCGACATCGCGGGATACCGCGATGGCTCCCAACTTTTGGGCTAACTCGACCCGCGCAGGATCCAGATCAACGCCGAAGACCGTACATCCGGCAGCTCGGGCAATCGCTACACTTAATAAGCCCAGCAAGCCTAGTCCAATAATGGCAACCCGTTCACCAACCTGAGGTTGAGCCAGCCGAAAGCCCTGCAAAGCAATCGCACCCAGGGTGGCGAAAGCCGCGGATTCGAAATCCACTGAGTCTGGTAAATGAGCCAATAAATTTTTAGGAACCAGGGCATATTCAGCATGAACCGCAAAACCACCGCCGGCACAGGCCACCCGGTCACCGGAATGAAATCCTTCCAGCCCTTTGCCTACCGCCACAATGGTTCCGGCTGAGGAGTAGCCAAGCGCCATGGGCTGATCCAGCCGGTTGAATACTGCTTCCATAGCAGGAATGACCCCTTCTCGGCGGGCTTTGTCCAACACCTGGCGCACTTGATCGGGACGGGAAAGGGCTTTACCAACCAGGCCTTTCTCAGCAAATTCGACGACCATGCGCTCAGTGCCGACAGATACCAGCGATGCGGCTGTGCGCACCAGAGCCATGCCAGGCCGCAGCGCCGGCACGGGGACATCCGCGACCACATTCTGCCCATCGCGCATATTCTTCAGCAATTGTTTCATTCAAAGACCTTCGTGAGGGTATTTAGGAAAAGAAGTCTATCGCGTTCATTATAAAAGCATTCGTCTATTTTTGGATGCAAATAGAGGCGTCCAGCCGGACGCCTCTATTAATGATCAATTTCAGCTCGATTTAGCGGGCAAATTCTACGGCGCGTGTTTCGCGGATAACAGTCACCTTAATTTGACCGGGGTATTGCATGGTCTCCTCGATCTTTTTGGCGATGTCGCGCGCCAGCCGGGTTGAAGCTAAATCATCGATGTCCTCGGGACGAACGATGATGCGCACTTCGCGGCCAGCCTGGATGGCGTAACTCTGATTGACACCCTTGAACGAATTCGCAATGTCCTCCAGAGCGCGCAGCCGCTTGATGTATTGCTCAAGATCCTCACGGCGGGCGCCGGGGCGGGCGCCAGAAATGGCATCGGCAGCTTCAACGATCACCGCTTCGATGGTTTCCTGTTCGACTTCGTGGTGATGCGAAGCGATGATGTTGACCACCCGGGCAGGAACGCCATAGCGTTTGGCGAACTCAGCGCCGATCATGGCATGCGTGCCGTCCGTGTTGTGATCCATGGCCTTGCCGAGATCGTGCAGCAAGCCGCCCATACGTGATGGTTCAGGTTCTGCACCTAACTCGGCGGCTAAAACGGCCGACAATTTAGCAACTTCCACGGCGTGAGAGAGTTGGTTCTGGCCATAGGAGGTGCGGTATTTCAAGCGGCCGAGTACTTTGAGTACCTCGGGGTGCAATCCTGCCACACCGGCATCGTAGGCAGCTTCTTCCGCGGCCTCGATGATGGTTTTGTCCACTTCCTTCTGCTCCTCGCCCAGAATTTTCTCAATGTGAGCGGGATGAATGCGTCCGTCGATGATCAGACGCGAGAGCGAGCGGCGGGCTACCTCGCGGCGGATCGGGTCGAAGCAGGAAATGGTCACTGCCTCGGGGGTATCGTCGACGATCACGTCAACACCGGCAGCCTGTTCAAAGGCGCGAATGTTACGGCCGTTGCGGCCAACAATCCGGCCTTTCATTTCCTCATTTGGCAGTGTGACCACCGAAGTAGTGACACTGACCACATGGTCGGATGCCACTCGCTGAATCGACTCGGTGATCAGTTCGCGGGCGCGTTTCTCGCCTTCAGAACGTGCCTCAGCTTCAATTTGGCGGATGATGCGGGCCATATCCGAGCGGGCTTCTTTTTCGGCTTCCTGCAGCAGCTGTCCGCGAGCTTCCTCCATCGACATCTGGCCGATGCGCTGCAGCTCTTCCATATGCTGCTCATACATCTTTTCAACGTCGTTGGTGCGTTTATCGAGCGCGCTCTGGCGTTTGTTGAGAGTCTGTTCGCGTAATTCATGCCGCTCGATGCGGCCATCCAACTCTACCCGGCGTTTTTGTTGGCGATCTTCCTCACGTGCAATTTCTGCCCGGCGGCGGTTAACTTCGTTATCCGCCTCCTGCAGCACCTTCATAGCTTTGTCTTTGGCCTCCAACTCGATTTCGCGAGATTTCTCATTGGCTGTCAACAGAACGGTGTCAGCGCGAGTCTGTTGGTCTTTGCGAAAACGATCCGCAAAATATCGAGAGATTAGGAAAAAGCCAATGGCGAGCAAAATAATGTCGCCAATGACAATTCCAATGATTAATAAAGGTGAATTTCCCATGTTTCCAGTTCCTCTTTCCCGAGTCAGGTTTATTGCTCAGCGGAATGAATTTCATCCCAAATCTGGCGTACCACTGGTGCAACCGTTCCGTAAGAAAAGCCGCGACGGCCTAAAAAACCGCTCAAGCGTTTGCGAAACTGCTCCCAGTCTAGCCCTTCCAGCCGGCGGGCGTATTTTGTGCCTGCCTGATACGCCAGGTCTGGCTCACTTTCTGCTTCCGCCAGAGCCTGTTGAATAAAAACTTCGCCTACACCTTTCTGATGCAATTCATAGCGCAGCATCCGGTGACTGCGCGGGCGAAAAGTGCTGCGATTATCGATCCATTTTCGGGCAAACTGATCATCACCCACAAGCTGGGCAGTGCGCAGTCGCACCAAAATGGTTTCGATGATTTCGGGGTCAGCACCCTTTTCAGCCAACTTTTTTCTTACTTCGACCTCGGATCGCGGTCGATAGGATATAAAGTGCAAAGCTTGCTGGTAAGCCACTTCACCGGCATCCTGTGACTGGAGCGAGGCAATCTTTTCAGAGCTCAACTCCTGCCCAAGGTGCAACCAGGCTGCAATGATGCGGGCCAATCCAAAAGCAAATTCGTTTTCCAGGTATACATTGACCCGGTTCGGATTGCGTTTTTGGACCTTCAGTGCCGTGATCTTACCCATTGATTCCGCAAACTGCCAACGTAGCATACCCATTCAGGCATGAGTGGTTGGATTTAAGTTTTGCTGGGTTGGTCAGGACCCACACTTACCTTGCTATTCAGGTCTAGACCGTGGTTCCAGTTAACCTGTTATCAGATTTGCAGTTTTTCACAGAATGTCGATAGCGCAATGTATGCATGAGTCAGACATTTAGCCGGAACACTTCTATGGGTATAGGATGTGAGTTCCCCTGCTCCTGTGAATTGGGCATCTCTGCGCCCGATTTAACTTTTACCGAAACCTCCCAATGGGAGGGAATACGCCCAGCTTCATCCAGACGAACATATGCCTAAAGAAAAACCTCATCCGGCGGGTACGCCATAAGGGGTTTCAAATTCTTTAAGATATTATACTCGGTTTTTTAACAAACTGTTTAAATTTGTTAACTTTTCCTGGAAGATTTTTGTTCAATTCCTTAAAACTGGATGAATTCCAAAACATCTCCCAGGGCGGCAGCGAATACTTCATCCATGATTTCACCAGAAACCTGATAATCGCCACCGAACATACCATCGCCGTATAACGTCCGGGTTTCTTCCGCATTTGGAATTCCCGTGACTTTCGGCGGGATTTTGGCATCAGACGGCAACTCACTGACCCGCGTAAACGGAAATGCTTCCATCCAGGATGCATGCGTGGTTTTTAGTTCATGCTTCATGGCAACCGCTTCAATGCTGTGCGATTCCCACCAAGAATACCAGATAAACCTCACATCCGTTAAATCATTGGCCAATTCTGTCAGGGTGGTCCGCACCCCGCTGTTCCCGCTGTGCCCATTCATGACAAACATGCGGCGGAATCCAACCCGATACAGCGACCGGACGATATCCTCTACTGCTGCCAGAAATGTGCTGGTACGCAAACTAATAGTGCCCGGATATGTCGCGAAGTACGGCGATACGCCAAAATTTAATGGCGGCGCGATCAGTACACCAGTGCTGGCACTGGCGGCGTCGGCTAATGCTTGCGGGATTTTTACATCCGTCAATAAACTCAGATAGCCGTGTTGTTCGGTGGCTCCCAACACCAGAATAATGCGATCATCCTGGGCTAAATAGTTTTCAACATCCATCCAATTTAATTCTTCCAGCCGCATATCTGCCTCTTGTATATGAAGATGGACTTTATTGTACATGGAATGAAAAATAGCACCTCCCCTAGATTATCACTTGAAGTTGATAGTTGTATTGTGCACAAATTAGATATACAATGTCCTTTACTTGTATCTATGCGCACAGGGGAGTAGTGGCCTTGAATAAAATAGCCTATTTTTTCGGTTCGATGCTGCTCTTTATTTTAGCGGCATGTTCGAACCGCACCGCCGATCCATCCAATACGCCGCCACCCGAACCTCAAGTAGGTTTAGCAGAAATCGTGGCGATCGAGGTGCTTCCAACAGCCCAGGGAGCCGCACAACAGCGAATTTTGATTCAAGGAAACTTGCCCTCGTCCTGCACGATATTGGATGAAGTGGCTGCTGAGCGGAATGACAGGATCTTTAGCCTGACAGCCAGTTATAGCCAAGCGTCTGGCGTGGATTGCATTAATACCCCGGTAAAATTTGACAAGGTATTCGAACTCGGAATTGAAGGTTTGGATTCGGGGATCTATACCGTTCAATCTGGGAATGCCTCAGCGACATTCAATCTCTCGGCATCCATTGCTGAGCTCGAACCCAAAGCGGAAGGACCAGCTCTGGAACCACAGCCGACTGAATCACCAGCCTCACCTACTGCTGAACCTCCTACCGCACCCGCGGTAGTTCCGGTAACCAGTGATTGCGTCAATAAAGCCGCTTTCTACGCAGATGTCACCATTCCAGATGGAACAGCTTTTACACAGGGCGAAAAATTCACAAAAATCTGGCGCATCCGCAATGAGGGTACCTGCACGATTAATCCTGATTATTCGCTGGTTTTTGCCGCCGGTGATCCGCTTGACGGACCGTTGTCATCCCCCATGCCGGCAATTGCGCCAGGCCAGACTGCCGATATCTCCATTGATCTGGCAGCCCCCAACCAGGGCGGGAAGTACGGCGCTAATTACGAATTCCGCGACCCGAACGGCAACCGCTTTGGCGTCAATAGCAACGGCATTGACTATATCTGGGTCGAAATCGTGGTGAATTGGGGCGGCAGCCAGGCAGGTACAACCGAAACCACTACCAGCGCCGTGGTCCCCGCGCCATCCAATTGTTCGTTCTCGGAAAATTCAGGGTACCTGGATACCATTTTGAATCTGGTCAACGCTGCCAGGTCGGCGGAAGGAGCGGCACCGCTGGCAGCCAATTCCGCGCTAATGGCAGCAGCCAAAGTCCACAGCATCGATATGGGCTGCAACAACTTCCTGGATCATACCGGCTCGGACGGTTCGAAAGCCCGCACCCGGGTCATTGCACAGGGATACAACCCTTCGTATGCTGCGGAAAACATCTACGCAGGCGCGACGGAATACGGGGCGGATGCTCAAGGCGCTTTCAACTGGTGGATGAACAGTCCAGTCCACCGCAAAAACATCTTGAACCCCCGCCCCACCGAGGTCGGTGTTGGGTTTGTGAACGTTCCGGGCAGCAGCTTTGGCGGTTATTACACTATGGTGTTTGCCGCGCAGTAATCGTTGACCTCAAATAACGATATTGATCAGTTTGCCAGGAACATAAATAATCTGACGCAGCGTTTTTCCTTCAAGGTGCTTCTGAACCGCGGGTGAAGCCAGCGTATGCGCCCTGGCATCTTCCTCCGTGATTCCAGCCGGCAGTTGAATCCGGTCGCGCACTTTGCCGTTGATCTGTACCACCAGTGTTATCTGATCCTCGTGCGCGGCTTCTTCGTCAACTAAAGGCCAGGACTGCTGGTGGATCGAGTAAGGTTTGCCCAGCCAGGCCCATAACTCCTCGCTGATGTGGGGGGAAACCGGCGCCAACATTAGCAAGAACAATTCGACGGTTTCTTTCCAGGCCGGAGAATTGTACAAGCCGTGTTGTTTGGCTTTCACCATTTCGTTTAACAGTTCCATCAGTCCGGAGACAATGGTGTTGAATTCAAAGGTCTCAAAGTCACGCGTGACGGAACGCAATGTCTGATGCAGCTTGCGCCGCAGACCGCGAATCGCAGCTTCGTCTTTTGAGCCCTCTGGTCCGGGTTCGACGATGGTTGTCCAAACCCGGCGGATCCAGCGATTGACGCCTTCAATGCCGCCTGAACTCCAGGGAGCACCCTGGTCCCAGCGGGAAAAGAAAATCAGATAGGCGCGGACAACATCTGCACCATAAGCCTTAACCAGGTCATCCGGCGAGCGTACATTGCCGCGGCTTTTCGACATTTTTTCAGAATCTTCGCCCAGGATCATGCCCTGGTTGCGCAGCTGCAGCATGGGTTCGTCACCCTTGGTGATGCCCATGTCGCGGCTGGCTTTATGGAAGAACCGTGTATAGATCAAATGCATGGTGGCATGTTCAATGCCGCCAGTGTAGGAATCGACCGGCATCCAATAATCGTATTCTTTGGGATCAAACGGACCCTTGGTGTAATGCGGGCTCAAATAACGCAGGTGATACCACGAAGAGCACATGAAGGTATCCATGGTGTCGGTTTCGCGTTCAGCTGGACCGCCGCAGGTGGGACAGGTAGTGATTTTCCAGGTGGGGTGCAGCTTGAGCGGAGATTGCCCTGTCGGCATCCATTCGACGTCATCCGGCAGCAATACCGGCAATTGATCGTCCGGGACCGGCACAGCGCCGTGCGTCGGGCAGTAGACAATGGGGATCGGTGCGCCCCAGTAGCGCTGGCGAGAAATCAGCCAGTCGCGCAGGCGGTAGTTGACCGTTGCCTTGCCTTTGCCATTTTCCTCCAGCCATTTTGATACTTTCTGCTTGGCAACATCGCCAGGGGTTCCACTAAAAGTCCCGGAGTGGATCATCGTACCGTATTCAGAATGGAACAGGACATCCTTATAAAAATCGAGACCGTTCAGCATCTCCATAGTGGTACGATTGCCGCCTACCGGTGGGTAGAGAGCCTTACACTTTGCCAGAATCTCCTGATCGGCGGAGACAGAATCCAGTTCGCGGACCCCATCTGAAAATATGAAAACCCATTGAGCGCCGACGACCTCATTCCAGTTTTTTGGCTGGATGGCTGATTGCATCATGGCAATGTACTTATGAATTTGGGCGTTCCCAATTAGAGTGACAAACAAACCTTCGCCTTGATCCCCTACTGGAGCAGCGTGGTATTCAATTCCAGCATCACGCAGTTGCGCGGCAAATCCTTCAGCCACTGAACCAGGGAACACCAGGCTTTTTGCAATTCCGTCTGTCCTATCGATAACCGGCAGGATGGGTAGGCCAAACTTGATCGCGAAGGCAAAATCGCGTTCATCGTGGGCCGGCACAGCCATAATGGCGCCGGTGCCGTAGGTCATCAACACATAATCAGCAATCCACACAGGAATCCGTCGATCGTTGACCGGGTTGATGGCGTAACCGCCGGTAAAGACGCCGGTTTTTTCCTTATCGGTAGACTCGCGTTGAATATCCGACTCGCGCTGGACTTCCAGAATATAGGCATCCACTTGAGCTTTTTGTTCGGCACTGGTCAGCTTGGCGACCAGGGGATGCTCGGGAGCCAGCACCATGAAGGTCGCGCCCCACAGCGTATCCGGACGGGTGGTGAAAACCTCCAGCGTGTCTCCCTGTTCGGTGGTGAAGGACACAGCTGCACCCTCGGAACGGCCGATCCAATTGGTTTCCAGCGTGCGCACGCGTTCCGGCCAATCGATCTGGCTGAAGTCCAGCAGCTGGTCGGCATATGCGGTTGTCTTGAAGAACCACTGCTCCAGATTTTTCTTGATGACCGGGGTGCCGCAACGTTCGCAATGGCGGTCTTCGCCCCATACCTGCTCGCGTGCCAGGGTTGTATTGTCATTCGGGCACCAATCCACCTGGGCAGACTTACGATAGGCCAGCCCGTGTTTATACAGCTGGGTGAAAAACCACTGCGTCCACTGATAGAACTCCGGGGCAGCGCTGATGGCTTCGCGGCGCCAATCGAACATTGCACCCAGGCTGCGGAACTGCTTACGCATCTTTTCAATGTTTTTGAAGGTCCACTCTTTTGGGTGCACCTTATTCTTAATGGCAGCGTTTTCCGCCGGCAGCCCAAAGGCGTCAAAGCCCATGGGGAAGAGGACGTTATACCCCTGCATACGCTTGAACCGGGCGCGGGCGTCGGGCGGCGTCATGGCGAACCAGTGGCCAATGTGAAGGTCGCCGGAGGGATAGGGAAGCATGGTCAGGGCATAATGCTTCGGCCTGGCAGGATCGATGTCGGAATGGTTTAATCCATCCTCTTCCCATTTATTCTGCCATTTGGGTTCGATTTCTGCCGGATTGTAAATTGGGGTTTTCGGGTCTGCCATGATCTTGTCCTCCAACGATTGACCTGCTTAAACAAAAAATCCTTCGTCCGATCAGGGACGAAGGATGAACTCCGCGGTACCACCCTGGTTGCCCGGAAAATCCCGGACCACCTCAAAGACGCGATAACGGGCGCACCCGATTCTGGCTAATTATTCACCAGAACAGCCTGCCTGGATTTCAGGCAAACGAGCGAGTTCGATCTACGCGCTCCGCTTGCGCATTGTCGGGCTCACACCTCGCTCTCCCGGCTCGCTGACGGATGATCTACTACTCCCGTTGTGGCTTTTTCAAAAAACGAGTTAAATAACTCGTTCTTGAGTGGACCCAGAGGGATTCGAACCCTCGGCCTCCTCAATGCCATTGAGGCGCGCTCCCAGCTGCGCTATGGGCCCAGTATGTACTCTCGATTGGTAAAGTCCGCGTTTAGCGGTCTGGGTTGGGGCCTCAGCCCCCAGTGGACCTGAGGGGATTCGAACCCCTGACCTCTTCAGTGCGATTGAAGCGCGCTCCCAGCTGCGCTACAGGCCCTTTTTTAGGGTAAGGGTATTTTACTTCGAAGCTGGGCGACTGTCAAGGACTGCCATATCCATCAGGCTCGCTGAACTGAGGTCATCCAGAACGATCCGGCGTATAATTCGCCCAGGAGAATCGCCCATGACCGCTGCCCGCCTTGACCGCCTCTATCAATTAATGACCTCCGCCGGACTCGATGCCCTGGCAGTGAACCCTGGACCAACTCTTTTCTATCTTACCGGGCTCAGCTTCCACCTGATGGAACGACCGACGGTACTATTGCTGGCACCTCCCGCTGCCCCGGTATTGATCATGCCGGAACTGGAAAAACCGAAAATTGCGTCTGCCCGCATTCCGCTCTCTCCGATTTCCTTTGGGGACAACATGCTGGAATGGGACGGCGTGTTCAAAAAAGCCGCGAATTCACTGGAATTGGACGGCAAACGGATCGGAGTTGAACCAACCCGGCTGCGCTTCCTGGAACTTTCTTATTTACAGACTGCAGCGCCAAAGGCGGTCTTTGTTTCCGGTGAAGCAGCATTAGGCCAGGTGCGCTTGCAAAAAGATGCTGAAGAGATAGCAGCCATGCGCCAGGCAGCCGTAATCGCCCAGAAAGCTTTGGAGGCCACTTTACCTCTGGTAAAAGCTGGAGTAACCGAACGCGAGCTGGCAGCTGAGTTGTTGATTAACCTTTATCGTGCCGGGTCGGATTCCGAGCTGCCATTTGCACCGATCGTTGCCAGCGGTCCAAACAGCGCCAATCCGCATGCTGTGCCTTCCGACCGCACAGTTGAGACCGGCGATTTGCTATTGTTTGATTGGGGGGCTTCGTACCAGGGATACGCATCCGATATTACCCGCACTTTTGCCGTTGGCACGGTGTCCGATGAGTTTTCTAAAATCTATGAACTGGTCAAACAGGCTAATGCCGCCGGCCGGCAGGCTGGAAAACCTGGGCTTCGTGCCGGCGACATTGATCACGCGGCCCGCGGCGTCATCCAGCGCGGGGATTACGGTACGTTCTTTACGCACCGAACCGGTCACGGCCTGGGCATGGAAGGCCACGAAGGGCCGTACATATTTGCTGAAAACGACCTGCTGTTGCTGGAGGGAATGGTATATACGGTTGAGCCCGGGATTTACCTGCCAGGTAAAGGCGGTGTGCGGATTGAGGACGACATGGTGGTCACAGCGGACGGCTCTAGCAGTCTGACCGACTTCCCCCGATACCTCACTATTTTGTAGGCAAATGAGTTCGGAATCTATATATGACTCTTGATATTCACACCTTCACCCTCGGTCCTTTAGCCAACAATTCTTATGTATTGGTTGAGCCCGGCAGCAGTCTGGCTGTAGTGGTTGACCCGACGTTTGACAGCCGCCATGTTATCCAGGCGGCAAACGAGAATGGTTGGAAAATAACCCAGGTCTGGCTGACCCACGCTCATTTTGACCATACCGCGGGAGTCGCTGAGTTTAGCCGGCTGGCCGAGCCGCCATTTACGATTGGCTTGCACCCGGATGACTTGAGTTTGTATCAGGATGGCGGAGGGGCTCGGCAATTCGGCATCGATTCGCCCAAAGGCCCAGAACCCACCCTGAATTTTGAGCATGGACAAGTATTGACAATCGGGGCTGAACAGGTGGAAGTACGGCACACACCCGGTCATTCGCCCGGGCATGTGGTCTTTTACCTGCCCCAAGCGAGCGCGGCACTGGTCGGCGATTTAATCTTTCAAAACGGCGTAGGCCGGACTGATCTGGTTGGCGGGAGCATGAACAAATTGATGCGCAGTATCTACAATCAGATATTCACGCTGCCGCCTGAGACTCGCCTGCTATCCGGTCACGGCCCAGAGACCACCGTCGCCGAAGAAAAAGAATTTAATCCTTACCTGCGATAAGGTTCAAAAATAGTTCGTTTCCACCAGGCTGAACCAGGCTAAATGCTGGCAGGCTGCAGACTCCGGCTGAAATTCCTATGCGGGTGTGGAGAACTGACCACAATGACGGTACTAGTTGGAGGGATGCAACCGGGGTCGAAAGAATGTCTAAACCATTCCCAGGCAGAGTTTCTTCCACCCAGGTCGGTTCCTCGGAAGGCGCATCCGTAGGAGTAGGAAACACGATAATGTCGGTTGGTGTAGGCGTTGCCGGGATGGGCGTTGGAACAAGGGTCGTCGGTACGGCAGTCGTAGGAACGCGGGTCGTTGGCACCAGGGTGGTAGGGGCTTGAGTTGTGGGAACCCGAGTAGTTGGTACCGGCGTGGTCACGACGGGTGTGATAGGCGTGGGGGTCTTTGGTGTCGCGGTTGAAGGCGGGGTTGAGGTGGTCGGCACAATCGTCGGGGGAGATGTGGTTGTCTCTGTCGTGCCTGGAGTAGGATTATCCGTGCTGATTCCGGTCGGCAAGGTTGTTTCATCGGGAGGTGTGATCGTCGTAATTATCCCCGGAGTGGTGCCTGTGATCGTATTTGTGATTCCAGGTATCACCAGACCAATGGCTGGCGGTGTAGTGACCTCCGGCGTAAGGAACGGTAAATCGCGTTCAATATCCTCCAAAATTCCCGGCAAAATTGGCGCAAGCCGCAGAATTTCATCAAAACTATAATCCGCGGTGGATTTGGAGAGGACACGGACCCCAGTGAGGACCTCGTTGCCGCGGTTTGACGCTAAGAATGCGATGATCTGGATGCCAAGGCAGGCAGTAATAAAAAGAAGCAGACTTACCATACCCATGTAACGCTGGATGTGTCCTAAACCCCCGCCAGACTTACCCAAAGGGAACCCTGGTTTCATCTCAAGCTACATTTCTTTGGTCATCCACGGGAAGGATGGGTTTTATTAGTTCTGGAACTGCGACTTTGATGACGTCCCAGAAAACATCCACAACTGTCGGATCGAACATTTTTCCGCGCTGCTCGAAAATATGATTAATCACATCCTGCGGCGCCATAGCACTGCGGTAGGGTCGGTCCGAGGTCATGGCATCCCAAACATCAATCACAGAGAAAATTCTGGCTGATAATGGAATGTCGGTACCTCGCAACCCACGCGGATAACCGCTGCCATCCCAGCGCTCATGATGCGAATAAGGGATTTCCAGTGCCGGGCGCAGATATTCAATGGGTTCCAATACATCATAGGCAATTTTGGGGTGCAGGCGCATCACCACCCATTCATCCGGTGTCAATGGGCCATTCTTTTTTAATATCTGGTCCGGGACGCTCATTTTTCCGATATCGTGCAACAAGGCGCCGCGCCGAACATGGACCAATTCTTCATCCGACAGCCCAAAATGTCGGGCAACCTCCAGGGTCAATTCGCTAACGCGCCGGGTGTGGCCTTCTGTATCCTGGTCGCGTTGATCAAGCATGGTCGCCCAACCGGTGATTGTCTCGTCATAAGCCTGGATCAAGTCCAGCCGAGACTGGTTAAGGTTAGCCACCATCATATTGAATGTTTCGGTCAGGTAGGCAACTTCATCATTGCCGCCCGGCACCAGCCGTACGTTCAAGTTGCCAGCTGCAACTTGTGACGAAGCCACCACCAGGCTTTTTAACGGAAAGGTGATACGGTCAGCAATTTCAACACCGATGACGAAAACCAATAAAACCAGCAAAGATACCAGCCCAGCCACCTGCACACGCGTTGGCGTGCTGGCGGTGACCCAGTAATTATTGATCATCGAGGCACCCATAAGGCCAATTACTTCCGTGCTGCGTACCTGCCAGGCGCCAACCACCTCGGTGTAATTCAAATCAAGAATATTAAATGAGCGTTGACTGCTTAATAGGCGTTTCAAGCTGGAGGTGTCTTTATTGGCAATGACTTGACTGGCAACATCTTCAGCCATGGATTGAGGCTCGGTCAGAGTCGATTCCAATAATTTTCCGCTGGTGTCGTAAAGCGAAACCTGCGCCAGCGTTTCCTCCCGCATCTGATCCACGATGGAGTGCAATGATTTGCCAACCAACGCCACTCCAACCAGTTTTTCCTGGGCATCTCGCAATGGTCCGGAGACGTAAAAATAATATGTGCCCTTGTGCATGGCAATACCGCTGAATTTATCACCCTGTGTATCCAGTTCACCTAAATACACTTTTTTTACAAATGGCAACGCGTTGAATTCGGTCCCATTGCCGTCCTGAATCAGGTAAGGCGAGCCTGCATTTCCCTGCTCTCGCGCAATGCCAAGCAGGACCACGCCAGTGGCGTCGAGAAGGAACACTTCTTCTTCTCCCTGCGCAACTGCCACACTGGTAGCCAGTTCACTGAGTCGCTGTACGTCTCGTTCACGGATCGCGGCTTCCATGCCTTCGGTGAAGGTCAGGATACGCAAGGTCTTAAGCAAGCGGTTTTCTTCGCGGACCATCCATTCCGCGCTTAATTTTCCTGTTTCAATCAACTGGTTGGAAAAACGCTCATCGGTGGTGTCGAATACGATGCGCATGACGACATAGCCTGCGCCAATCGCCAAACCGATTGCCAACAGAAGATATGGAATGGTAATTTTTGCCCGCAACGGAAAACGCACCCGGGTTCGGGGTACGGGCGACGTGTGAAGTTCTGGCGTGGTAGAGCCTGCAGTCATGTAGGCGACCCCTCAATGCATCAACGAGTAATAATTACCTGTAAATGTGCAACTTTTGGGCCACACCTATTTAGCGGGGCTATAATCAGGTATATTTTGAGGAATTAAGAGCCAAAATGACCCCTTACCGCGCAATTGAATGGAAAAATGACCGCCTGATCCTGTTGGACCAGCGATTATTGCCGCACCAGACTGTTTACGTGACACTGCGGGATGCCGCTGGCGTCGCTGAAGCCATCCAAAACATGACCATCCGCGGCGCTCCGGCGATTGGTGCGGCGGCTGCTTATGGATTGGCACTTGAAGCGGTCAAACCCTGGCCTGATGCGCGGACGATGCAGGAAGGCTTGAAAGTGTCCGGCACTGCGCTGATCGCAGCCCGGCCAACTGCTATCAACCTGGCCTGGGCGGTTAACCGGGTGCTGGCTGTAAACCAAAATCCTGTTATCACTACGCCAGAATTGCTTCGCGAAAAGATCGTAGCCGAAGCAGACGCCATTGCAAACCAGGAAATCGCCAATAATATTCAGATCGGGCTCAATGCCCTGGAATTATGGCCGCAGGAAGTCACATTCCTGCATCATTGCAACACCGGTGCGTTAGCAACCGTCGATTACGGAACCGCACTGGGGGTAATACGGGCGGCACATGAGCACGGCAAAAAAGTATTTGTGTATGTGGACGAGACCCGTCCGCGCTTACAGGGTGCCCGGCTGACCGCCTGGGAATTGGATCAATTGGGAATTCCCTACAAGATCATCGCGGATGGTGCTTCGGGGTATGTGATGAGGAACTGCGGTGTGACCGCGGTCACAGTCGGTTGTGACCGGGTAGCTGCCAATGGCGATACAGCCAATAAGATTGGCACTTATAACCTGGCAATTGTTGCGCGAGCCCATCAGGTGCCATTCTATGTGGTCGGACCGACCTCAACTGTAGACCTGAACACGCCAAACGGTGCTGCCATCCCGATTGAAGAGCGCGATCCGGAAGAGATCACCAAAATTGGCAGCCAGTGGCTGGCGCCCAGTGGTGCTCCCGCTTTTAACCCCGCTTTTGACATCACTCCAGCCGAATATATTACAGGCATCATCACCGAACAGGGAATTGCGGCCCCGCCCTTTGAACAATCTTTGCGGGAAATGGTTGAAAAAGCACAGCGAAACCCGGTCGCTAACGGAGAATAAGCGGTAGAAACACCTCGTACGTTTTCGGCACGCCGGTGTAATAAATCGGATCTGTTGCCGAAAGCGGATTATCATTCACTGTTCCGTTGACAGTTGCGATCCGCTCCTGAATTCCAGGCGCTACTTGTTCCTCAGCCGTACAAGTCATACTTGCGCTTGCTGCCAAGGTCTGACCTGGGCAAGTAATCGCATTACTGACGCTGTCGCTAACGGATATGTTGTCCAATAGGAAGTTACCGGTATTTGTTATTTCATACGTCAGTTCGACCGTATCCCCAATGAACCATTCACCTCCAGGAGACACATCTGCCGGTAAGCCATTCAATTTGAATTCCAACGAGAGGCCGGCCTGCACGCCAAAATAATAGCTAACGGTATCGCTATAGGATGCTTGAACATCATCCGGCCAACCACCCGAGACATGCGCATCATTCTGGAAAGCGCCTGGTTGGGCTGTACCGTTTACTGTGCAGGTCATGGCTGCCCCAATGGCGAGATCCGCTGCCGGGCAGGGGATGGCGGTGCCGGTCGGGTCGACTAAATGGATCTGAGATAGAAGAATATTTGATGTGTTCTCGATGAAGTATTCCCAGACCACTGGATCGCCCACTTGGATTAGCAAGTCAAGCGCAGCAGCCGGGTCTTGACCATTGGTATGCACATCCAGAGTGATTCCGCCTGAAACACCGAAGTAGCTGCTGCTGGCGTCATGCGTTAATGGATTGAAGTCTGCCAGGGTGGAAACGTGACCGGTGTGGGTGTGCTGGCCAGCCAATGCCTGAGTCAAGGGCCGTGGACATACGAAAGTTGCCCATGTTGGCACCGTACTATTTTGGCAGAAGGTCACATCATCAGACGGGTCTTCAGGCGTGCCGGAGTCGTCAGTTAACGCAACGATCGTCATTTCGGAAGGAGAGGAGTTATAAACCGTATAAAGGAAATGAAGGTCTTCATTTACCGGTAAAAAAATCCCCGGGGGACCTCCATTGGCGATTGAGTTGAGTTTCACGGTCATATCCAAAATTTGATCGGGGTCATAACCATAGTAATGCCCGAAATCGTATTCGGTAAACTCTTTATCCAGCATTACAACTTCGGCCCGACCGACGTTGGAATATTGCCCGGCCCGGGCCGCGCCGGTGAATTTGCATGAATCTGGCAAATTGAATCCCTCTGGTTGAACTGCCGTAATGGTACAGACCAGACGATCATCGCTGGTATTAACTGGTGTACCGTTATCATCGTAAACTTTTACATTGGTCAGTGGTATGTTGCCGGTATTGGTGACTTTGAACCTCCAGGTCACATTTTTTCCGATCTCAACAAACGGACCTGGTGAGTTATTATCTAAAATTACGTTATTGGTGGTTTTTTCGAGAGTATAGGAAATATTGGCTCCAAAATAATGCGACACATCCGAGTCTGTTAAAGGCGGACCAATGGGCGTTGTGCCAATTTTTGGCTGGGTGGTTACCGAAGCGTTGTTGACGTACGCACCTATTACGGCAGCCCCACTGGCTGTGCAAGTCTGGGTGCCCCCCGCGCTAAGATTTGTCGAGCCGCAAACGGCGGCGAAATCATCACTCAAATTGAGGGGAGTCCCATTATCGTCCGTCACCGCGATGCCTGTGATGGGCACATTACCCGTATTGGTGATGACGTAGGTCCACTCAACCGGGTCTCCAACTAAAATATTCGGCCCTGGCGCAGCGTTAGCGTCTTCGCCGTTGGTGCTTTTGACGATGGACACACCCGGAAGCGCTCCGAAATAATGTGCGGCGTCGTTATCCGAAGGGGAAACCACGTGGCCCCCCGTATCAGTATAGGCGGCTGAAGCCGAAGCCAGATTGCTGTTCTGTCCGGCGGACCAACTTCCCAAAATGACGCATTCCACAGCCGCCGCTTCCGGGGTGAATGTAGCCGGCAGCAGCGGGCAACCGGCAAGATTAAAGCCAGGATCGCTCCAGGCAGGGTTGGTCACAGGCATATTCCCAATATTGTCCAGCACCAACTTGTACTTCAAGATGGAGGATTGTAGGAAGTAGGGTCCTGGAGTTGAATCAGCGTCATTCCAGGTTACCCCGTTATCTCCGGATACAAACTTTTCGAGGTTTATCAGCGGTTGAGCGCCAAAATAGAAAGCATCGTCCGTGTCAGAGACGTTGCGGCTGGTCCCCGCGGTGTCCGTGAAGGCGGCTGAAGCTGAGGCTGTATTTTGATTGCCTCCCGCCGTCCAAACGTCCGTGTTTGTGCATTGACGGCTGGCAGATGGCGCCAGGGAACCATTCGCGCACTCAGCAGGCAGCGAATGTTCCGAGTCAGTCATGGTTGCCAGGAGCGAGACATTGCCGGTATTGGTCAGGGTTAACCGGAATCGCGGCTGATCTTGACCGGACAATAAGGATGGCCCGGGAGCGGTATCGGCTGGAAGCCAGGTGGAACCGCCATCCACCGACACATCCTTCACCACTGATAAATGCGGATCAGCGCCAAAATAATGGGCAGCTTTCGCCAGGTTGGATGTCCATTGGGCGCCGGTAGAGTCTACAAAAAGCGCTGAAGATGAAACATTGACAGTCTGGTGACCGGCAGCCCAGGTGCCAATCGCGGAACAGATTTTGGATGCGGCAGGCGCAAGGGTCAATGGGGCATCACAACCTGATAGCGCCAGGTCAGGATCGGTGATCAGTATGTTTTCAATCTGGACGTTGCCGCTGTTATGCAGGGTCATCCGGAACTGAGGATTTACCCCGCTCAGCAAAGTCGGTTCAGGGGTGGGATTGCCATCCAGCCAGGTAGCGCCATTATTTAACGATATCTCCAGCGTCAGCGTGAGATTTGGGTTTGCCCCAAAATAATGCGCTTTGTCTGTGTCGGAAAGATTGGCAGTATGACCCCCGCCGTCAGTGAAGGTTAATGATGCAGTGGCTGTGTTCGAACGGGGTCCTGCAATCCAGGCACCGGTCACCAGACAAATTCGCTGGTCCGAACCCGCATTCGGCGTGCCATCATCCAGTTGTAGAATTCCGGATGCACATCCTCCCGGCAATGGATAAAGGCTGTCCGACAAATTGACATTTAGGGCAACATTACTGGTGTTATGCACCGTAATCCGGTATTTCGGTGCTGGACCGTTATTCAGGAGAGTCGCGCCCGGGGGGACGTTGGCATCTTGCCAGGTTAATTGGTTGTCCAGTGAAATTTCTTTTAAGACATCAACGCCAACCTGAACGCCAAAATAACGCGCAGAATTGGCGTCACTTACCTGGACAGTATTATTGGAAGAATCGGTGTAATCGGCAGTAACCGAGGCGGTACTCAAATGCGACCCGGCTGTCCAGGGTGGAGAAATTGTGCAAACTTTGCTAACGCCAACACTAAGGGTGGAGCCAAAAGTACAACTGGAAAGACTGTGAACAGAGTCGGTCACTTGAATATTGGCAATAGGTACGTCGCCATTATTGGTCACAGTTATTTTGAACTTTGGTGCATACCCGGAAAGTAAAGTTGGTTCGGGTAAAGCATCGGCGTTGAGCCAGGTATTTCCGCCGTCCAGCGAGATATCCTTGGTAATTTGAACGTCCGGACCAACCCCATGGTAATGATCCACATCGCTGTCCGTCACCGGTGCGAGATCATCGGGAGGTTTGGCAGTAACTGTGGCAGTATTTTGATAATTCCCGCCAACAGCCGTGCCGGTAGATGCGCACACCATGGTGCTGTTCGGCAGACCGAAGGCTGCCAGGGTCGTGGTGGGGCAGGTTACCGTTAAAGTTGCGTCGCTATCTGTGACGACGACATTGGTCAACGAGACATTGCCTGTATTGGCGACCTCATAGGTCCATTCGACCGTCGCTCCAACCAATAAATTTGGTCCGGGAGGAGTGTCTGAATTGACCCCATTCGTTTTTTTGATGATCTGGATGGAAGGCTGCGCTCCAAAGTAGTGACTGGGGTCGCTGGCGGTGACAGGAGGTAATCCACCCGAGGGATGGGCGGACACGCTACCAATGTTGTTATATTGTCCGACGATGGCAGTGCCAGAGGCGGTGCAGGTCATCGACTCGCCCTGGTTTAAATAGTTCTTTGGGCAGGTCACGGCAACGCTCATGTTATCTGTAACCACCACTTCCGTCAGGCTTAATGGGCCTGTGTTGGCTATCCAGTAGGTCCAATTGACCATCGATCCATACAAAATGTGCGGTCCGGGGGGTGAGTCAGCATCGGCACCGTTGGTCGAAGCTTCCAAATAAATACCTGGAACGGGGCCGACTGCCATCTTCGCCACAAATCCATCCTGGCTTCCCGATAAAATGGTATCAAATGAGCCAAAAGTTACCGGGAAATTGGGTGAACCGGTGACCCCGCCTAAATAAGTGTATCCCCAGGCATCATTCGCGATCGATTTTGCCTGATCGGAACCCGAACCCCCGAGGAGTGAGGAATATGCCCGGTAACCAGGATCGTCGCCTAACAAATCGTACCTTGCGATAAACGCATCCTCCCCACCGGCCAGCGCTGGCTGATAGGCATCGGTAGTGGTTGGAAAATTTTCCGAGCTAGTTCTACCTACGATTTGAATGCCGCCGCTGGAATCCAGACTAACCGCTGTGACACTATCGAAGCCTTCACCACCGATAAGAGAGACGAAATCCCAGGCTGTACCGGCGGCATTCAATACTGCCATGAAACCATCATACCCGCCAGCATTCGAATCCGCGGTCACTGGAAAATTCAACGACTCGGTCGTGCCAACAATGATGGCTCTGCCGCTGGAGTCCACCGCGATCCCGTTGCCCCGGTCAAATAAACTACCGCCTATCATCCGAGCGAATACTTTCTCGCCAGTTGAAGAAAATTTTATAACATAGGTGTCATCTACCTCTACGATAAAGCTCCCACCTGGGCCTAAGTCAAACGAGTCTGATTCTCCGGTAATGTAGGCACTTCCACCGCTGACTTTAATAGCATAGGCGGCATCCTGACCTCTTCCTCCAAAAACGATGCCATAAAGGCGGTTGCCGCTTGCATCGAATTTGGCGGCATACCCGCGCATTTTTGCCGGTGCAGCGGCCCCTGGGATGTCCTTAGACCAGGTCGTCCCGGTGATATGCGCCATCCCGGATTCGGCGTCAATTCCATAGCCAAAATCATCTGCCTCGCCGCCATGCAAATTTGCATAGATTAAATTAGTACCGGTGCCATTGAGCGCTGCCACAAATGCATCGAAGGATTCTGAGTACCTTGGACCTGCCAGCGGAAAATCGTCCGAGTATGTGCTTCCGGTGATATAGGCTGTATTCCCATCCAGTGCAATCCCATTGGCTTCATCGGAACGATACCCGCCAATGTAGGTTGCATAGATAATCCCGTTTCCATATTTATTAAATCGGACAACAAAAGCATCTTCGTTATTCACATCCGGGTCGAATACTCCAGGAGTGGTCGGAAAGTCGGTGGAAATCGTTTTTCCAGTAGTAAATACTTCCTGCAGGGAATTTACGTCCAAGCCATAGACCGAGTCAGCTGCCGTTCCTCCAAGAAAAGTGCTGAATATTAGGTCTTCTGCCCCGTTCAGGCTGGATCCTAATGGGAGTAGCTGCTGTGAGTCAGCAAATGGCTTTTCAATTTGGAAAACATGATCCGGCAGTTCTGTGACCGCTGTGTTGAGCTGAGAATTTTGGATATCCGCTACGTCGGATTGTAATAATTCCGGCAGCGGTAAGACATAATCGCCTAGTGGGGTGGAAATATCCATAGAACCTAATGAGGGCGAGACGGCACTCGCACCTTCGATAACCAGTTGAACGTTTTCAAGCTGTGCGCCGCTTTTTGCTTCCAGGCTCCAGTTCAACATACCTGATTCGTCTGTCTCTACCACCAGATCAATGGCAGGGTAAAGGTCGATATAGCGCAAACCGCTCCACACCGGCACATCAGTATGCCATTGCGACGAATCAGCTCCTTTGAGATATGAAACATGGGTGTCTATTCGGCCAAAAGGAATCAACGCTGCACTGGGGTTGGAATTAGCAAAACTCAGTTGTAAATGGACGCCGCCTGTATATTCGATTTCTCCTGCCAGCTTGCCTGGGTCGGTCGGAGGCTGCTCCACGGCAAACCTGGTGATCCACATACCATCGGATGCAGCCCAGATGTAACCCTGACTTCCCGGCAGAACAAAACGCCCCGCCCCGGGAAATTGACCAACATTTTCAATAAAGAATCCACGTCCGGGCGATGTGTCGATCTCAGGCAAGCTCTGAATCGAAAAAGCCGGCATCGCAATCATTGCGCTTGCCATGATGGAAAGCATCATTGAACGAAATAAGCGGTGCATCTGGACCATTTTTCCCACCCTGTTTCCCCCCACCCCAACACAAAATCGAGTTATCGAAGCGTTTTGCGTCTATTTAAGAATACAAAAATCCCCACAGCGATCCCCCCGACCGCTAAAAAGCCCAATCCCCAGCCAACCAGCGGTGATCTTTCCGTATCCGAGTTACGAGGTGTTGAGGTTTCCAACACTTCGTTTGGCGAAGGAATTCCGCCCGCGGTTAGCGTTGGCGTTGGTGATAATGGTTCTGAGGTTGGATCTTCAGGTGAAATCGCCGTTACACTCGTTGGTTCAACTTCAGTGGTGGATTCAGGTGGCAGCAAGG
>DATBWK010000072.1:0-3485 GCA_036514835.1 Bellilinea sp. | reverse complement strand
TATCCGCTCATTTTCTCAGGAGGTCCAAATGCTCGTCGGTGAACGCATGTCCAAACCGGTCTTAACGATTTCCCCGGATATCCCGGTGCAGGATGCCCTGGCGCGCATGCGCCGCGAGAAAGTGCGCCGCTATCCGGTGATCGATAAAAACGGAAAAATGGTCGGAATTGTGACCAGTTCCGACCTGATGAACGCCACTCCCTCTGAAGCCACCACGCTGAGCGTGTGGGAGATCAATTACCTGCTCAGCAAAATCACCGTCGAGCGGGTAATGAGCAAAGACGTCCTGTCAACCTGCGAGACATGCCCGATCGAGGACGCAGCTTTGATCATGGCGGACAAGAAAATTGGCGGTCTACCGGTGATTCGCGGCGAGGAAGTGGTCGGCATTATCACCGAGACCGACCTGTTCAAGTTGTTCATCGAGATGCTTGGCGCCCGCGTACCGGGCGTGCGTCTGAGTGTGGACCTGGAAGACAAGCCCGGCAAACTCTTTGATCTGACCGGTGTGGTGTGCGACCTGGGCGGCAACATCCACGGAATGGGCACCATGCTCGGCGAAACCACCAGCACCCAGCGCGTGACGCTCAAGGTCTCCGGGGTGGAGTTGGAAACCCTGCGCAAAGCAGTTGAGCCGGTGGTGGTCAAGATTCGCGACATTCGGCAGAGCAGCGGGTAGGCAAGCGAGATTATTATTCACCACAGCCCGCATTAGGGGTTGTGGTGAATTTTTTTATTTTGAGGATCATCTCAAAGCCTGTGCATTCCTTACTGGGCAGCAAGCTTTGCGGTGCGGATATAATGATTCGATATGACCCTCACCCCGGACGAATTCGAAAAACTCAAAGTGATCGGCCGGATCGTGGCGCAAACCCTGCAGACCATGACGGCGGCGGTGCAGCCTGGCATGACCACGCTGGAGCTGGACGAATTGGGATTGCGCCTGCTGCGTGAAGCCGGCGCCACCCCTGCCCCGCCGACCGTTTACGGCTTCCCCGGCGCCACCTGCATTTCCATCAGTCCGGTCGCGGCGCACGGAATCCCGGACTCTGCCCGGGTGATTCAGCCCGGCGACATCGTTAATATAGACGTTTCCGCCAGCCTGGACGGCATCTTCGCCGATAATGGCGGCAGTGTGGCTGTCCCGCCGGTCAGCCCGGCGACGGAAAAACTATTGGCTGCCGCCCTTGCGGCCCGCGACCTGGCGATCGCGGAGGCGAGAGCTGGCCGGCCGGTCAATAATATTGGCCGCGCCGCCGAAAAACAGGCGCGCAAGGCCGGTTACAAAATTGTCAGAGCTCTGGCCAGCCATGGTGTGGGTCACACGCTGCACGACGACCCCGGGAGTATCTTCAACTTCTACCACCCGTCTGACCGGCGCATTTTACAAGCCGGCTGGGTGCTGGCGATTGAACCTTTCGTGACTGCGGGTTCGGGGGACATATATGAAGAAGACGATCAGTGGACCCTGCGTACCACCGACCGCAAACCAGTGGCGCAGTTCGAGCACACGGTGGTGGTCACCGACGGCGAACCAATCATTGTGACGAAATTGGATTAAAACACCGCCTCCTCCACTTTGTGATTTTCAAAATGGAGGAGGCGAAGCGTTATTGAGGAATCGCTTACGGCTGCATGGCAGGGAAGTTTCCCTCGGCCAGCTTTTCCACGTAGGCATCTTCCAGCCGGATGGTGATGATCTCCCGGAATTCCGGCGGTCCAACGGTCAACAGCAGACTCTTGCCATCGGCCAGCCAGTCCAGCGTGACCGGTGATTCAATAACACCCAGTGAACGCGGGTCATTAGTTTCGACGACCGGCTGCACGAACAACTCGCTGCGGTCGAGCATCGGTTCACCCGGATCGCCCAACCCCTTGAAGTAAGCCACCTGTTGACCATCGGGAGACAGCCTGGGGAGATAGGCATAGCCTTCGGCATAATGCGGCGAGATGCGCTGGGCACCCGTCCAGTCCAGATTAACGAACCAGATGCGCTCCGTGCCGTTGGGCATGTAGGTCATCAGGTCGTACACCAATCCGGAGCTATCCGGCAGCAAGTCGTAGGTGCCAACTGCCTGTTCGCGCCGCACGTATTCGTTGGTTTCCATGTCGTAATAGGCAAAATTGCCGGAGCCTTCCATAGCAAAAACCTCGGCGAAGGCCACGATGCGTCCATCCGCTGACCACTGCGGTGATACGACGGAGAATCCGCCGCTGGGCGGCACAATTTCAACCGGCTCACCGCCGGCATCCACGTCGATAGCCCAGATGCCTCGGGCTTTGGTCTCGTCCAACTCCGCCCGGCTGGTGAAGTAATTCTCGTCAACAATCAGGGCATAAGTCAACTGATGGGTGCCCGGACGCCATGCGAAACCGGCGGTTTGCGTATCCGCCAGCACTTCTTTCATCTCCCTGGTATCCATATCGAAAACCACCAGGCTGAAGGTGTATTGCAGCCCTGAATCGACCGGTTTGCTGAAGAAGCGGGCAGCAGCCAGAAGCAGTCCATCAGACGACCAGGTCAGGTCCAGATACGTGATCGTTTGATCGCCGCTGCTAGAGTTTTGATTTGCGTCGGCTGTCAATTTCGTCTCGCTGCCATCTGCCAGGTCTTTGAGGGTGATGTTGCCGTCGGCGGCGACATAGGCTAACAGGCCCGGTTCGGCGGGTGGGACGGTGGTCGCAGCCGGTACGTCTGTGGCTGCAGCGGTGGGGGCAGCGGTGGGCGGGGCCGGTTCGACCGGTGCGGGGGATTCAACCACTCCGACTGGCGTCTGGGCAGTGCCGCTGGTTGGGGTAATGACCTTGGGAGTGTTTCCGCAGCCGGAAAGGATCACAGCGGATAAGAGAAGGAAAATCGCAATACGTTTCATTCATGTTCTCCAGTAAAAGTTAAAATTCTCAGTCGTAACCTATACAATTCTAGTCGATATTCGGGGATAAAAAGTTCCTGAAATGATGCTTGGATCCACTACCTGTGATGGAGTGTCCGTAGTTGCACTCAACCCCACCCCTTCCCTCCCCGGTCTGTATGGGCTTTCATGTAAGGGCGAGGCAGAAGCAGGTTATGATGTTGATCAGAACGTAATTTAGCCTCGCCCTGGCCGGGCCGCACCTAAACGGCCAGGCGAAAAACACCCCACCTATCAGCCTTTAAATGCTTTCATGTAAGGGCGAGGCAGAAACAGGTTACGATGTCGATCATAACGATATTTAGCCTCGCCCTGGCTTTTTTTAAGAACGAGGCGAGGTTAAAGGGATTCTTGACGGTCATACCATAATATTTTTGCCTCGCCCTTACAGGGCGTGCTGCGAGTTTTGGTTCGCTTTTGTTAATGACGAAATAGAGGCAAAAACAGAGCTACCAGAATACCCCCCACATTAGCCTATTCTTCTACTTCAGACCGAACTGGATTGGTCAGAATGTATTCCCGAATACCATTTAACTCATGTTCATCCCGGATTATGCGCTCAAAATAATTGCG
>DATBWK010000071.1:0-18647 GCA_036514835.1 Bellilinea sp. | reverse complement strand
CCGCTGATCGTTCGATTTTTCCCTGCATTACAGGGTTAGCTTCCTCTTCGCAGAGGAGAACCTCCACCTCGTCGCCTCATCCTGGGATGAGGTTCAGCCGCTCTCTCACCGTATACAATTGTAAAAGATGCTTTATGCTACCGATTTAAAGCCGGATTGTCAATATCTTTTGAGAGATTGATTACTTTGGCGGCAATGACTGTGCGTAGGCAACTCCCTGTGCGATCCAGTCCGCCAGGACTTCCGGGTCAGTCAGGCCAGCCGCATCCACCAGCAGCCAACCGCTCATGGGCCGTCCGGACATATCGAAAACGCGGGTGTGCGGGCGTTTCATAGCTTCGGCATGGTTATCCGAACCCACGCGGACCATCAGGTCATAGCCGTGGACGCCGACCGCCATATTTCCATGAACCAGGTAGGCCACCCCGCCAAACATCTTCTTTTCATCAACAGCTGTCACGCCTCGCAGGTTTTCGATGATGCGTTGAGCTAAATTCAGGTCATAAGCCATGTTTTTTCTCCGTTAACTGTCGCCTGGATGACAACCGTCGATGATGATTAATTATAAGACCAATTTTCTATGATAACTTGACGAATTGAACAAATGTACTATAATATACGTACATCTATTTATTCTGACCTTGTTTATTTTCTGGATATAATCACTTAACCGAACCCCATAAAAGGAGTAACCCACTATGGCGCGTAAACCTCTCCCGCCCTCCCAACCTTTACCGCAGTCCCGAACCAATAGCGAAGGCCGTCAGGCAATGCTAGACAAAGCCCTCGGTGATATCATCAAACGCTACGGCGAAGGATCCATCATGCGGATGGGCGAAGCAACACATTTACAGGTTGAAGCCATTCCGACTGGTTCGCTGTCATTGGATATCGCTTTGGGCGTCGGCGGCATCCCGCGCGGGCGTATCGCTGAGATTTTTGGTCCGGAATCATCCGGTAAGACCACACTTTGTCTGCACCTGGTAGCAGAATGCCAAAAAATGGGCGGCACGGCGGCTTACGTCGACATGGAACACGCCCTCGACCCAGTTTATGCACAAAAATTAGGGGTAAACATTCAAGATCTGCTGGTGTCGCAACCCGACATGGGCGAACAGGCGCTTGAAATCACCGAAACCCTGGTACGCTCCGGTGCCATTGACATTATCATCGTGGACTCAGTGGCAGCCCTGGTGCCGCGCAATGAAATCGAAGGCGACATGGGCGACGCCACCATGGGTATGCAGGCGCGCTTAATGTCACAGGCGCTGCGAAAGCTCTCCGGAGCCATCAACCAGACCAAAACCGCGGTGATCTTCACCAATCAACTTCGCCAGAAAATCGGCATCATGTTTGGCAACCCGGAAACTACCCCCGGCGGACTGGCGCTCAAGTTCTATACATCCGTGCGCCTTGACATTCGCCGCATTCAGTCTATTAAGGTAGGCACCGAGATCATTGGCGGACGAGTACGCGTGCGTGTGGTGAAAAATAAAGTGGCAGCGCCATTCCGCACTGCTGAATTTGACATCATGTACAATGAGGGCATCTCCAAGTCCGGCGACATCCTCGACCTGGCAACTGAACTCGAGATTATCACCAAACGCGGTGCGTTCTTCTCGTACGGTGACATTCGCCTCGGTCAGGGACGTGAAAATGCCAAAGAATACCTGCGCCAGAACCTTGAACTCTCCAACGAGATCGAGCAAGCGGTGCGTCAGCGCGCAGTAGGCGGCGAAATTCCGATCGCTTTTGGCGCCACCGGCGGCACCGGCGACGATGATGACTCGGGCTACGACGAAGAGGTGTAAAACCAGCGGTTAAATCGGTATAATAGTCCCAACATACTGCCTTCACAAACCACGGGACTAGCGATGAAACCACAGTCAACACTACCGTCCAGGCTGACCCGGGCACAGTGGACGGTCATCTTTACTTTACTGGTAGTCATTCTGGTAAGCCTGATTGGATTGGTCAGCGCGCTGGCAGCGGACCTGCTCTATCCGGGCGGGTCAAGGGCGGCTATTGGTAAAGTATTTGGGGCTGGGGATACAGAAATCGGAACGGTTGTTTATCCGACTGTGGTGGTTACCGCCAGCCCGTTCCAGCCGCTGCCGACCAACACAATCACCGCGACGCCAACCGCCACCGCAACTGCCACCCTCACCGCGACGCCAACTGCCACCTCGACGGCGACCGAAACCGAAATTCCAACCCCAACCGACACCCAACCGCCGCCAAAACCGACCAAAACCCCCAGACCAACCTCCCCTCCGATACCGTATGACAGCGTCATTATCGGGAATATTTACGGTCAACCGCAATCGTATAACCTCTCGTGCGAATCGCGCTCGGCTGTGGATTGGGCGCGCTATTTTGGCGTCACTCTCAGCGAGACCGATTTTGTGTACAGTTTACCGAGCTCGGATGATCCGAATCGCGGGTTTGTCGGCAACGTCAATGATTACGGCGGGCAGATTCCGCCCAATAGCTACGGCGTGCACGCCGAACCCGTGGCGGAACTGTTGCGCGCTTACGGCGTACCAGCTACAGCTGTAACTTCAATGTCTGCGGATGCAATTCGGCGGGAGATTGATTATGGTCACCCGGTAATTGCCTGGGTAATCGTGGGCACTCTTCCCGGTTATGGCGAATACTACACCACCCAGGATGGCAACACGGTATTGGTGGCAAGGAATGAGCACACCGTGATCGTGATTGGCTACGATCCGACTGGCGTTACGATATTAGACGGGGGAATGGTTTACTGGCGCAGTTGGGACGTATTCATGGCGTCATTTGGCGCGTTAAACAATATGGCGGTTGTGTACCCGTCGTAACATATTACTAATTTACGCGATTGGATTTTCGCGTAATATAAATAAAGATGGGCGGTCGTTGACCTCCCATCTTTATTCCCCATGTACATAATACGATCTAGGTGCCTTCTTCCCAGGAGCTCAGGTAAGACTGTTGCTCTGGGGTAAGTACATCGATGGTAATGCCCATGGCTTCCAGCTTGAGGCGGGCAATCTCGCGGTCAATGGCTTCCGGCACGCTGTAGACGGTTTTTTCCAACGTAGCGGCATTTTTGACCATGTATTCGGCTGAAAGCGCCTGGTTGGCAAAGGACATATCCATCACGCTGGCGGGGTGTCCTTCCGCGGCTGCCAGGTTGATCAGGCGGCCTTCGCCCAGCAGGAAGATCTCGCGACCGTCCTTCAGATCGTAGCCTTCAACGAAGGGGCGTAACAACCTCTTGCCGGTCGACATCTCCTCTAACGCCGGAATGTTGATTTCAACGTTGAAATGGCCGGAATTGGAGATGATAGCGCCGTCCTTCATGACCTCGAAGTGCCCGCGGTCCAGCACGTTCAGGTCGCCGGTGAGGGTGCAGAAAATATCGCCAATTTTGGCAGCTTCACCCATCGCCATCACACGGTAACCATCCATAACTGCTTCCAGCGCTTTGAGAGGGTCGACTTCGGTGACAACAACATTGGAACCCAACCCGCGCGCCCGTGAAGCCAGGCCGCGTCCACACCAGCCGTAGCCGGCAACCACAAAGGTTTTGCCTGCCAGCAGGACGTTGGTGGCACGCACGATTCCATCGATTGTGGATTGACCTGTACCGTAACGGTTATCGAAGAAGTGCTTGGTCATGGCGTCATTGACGGCGATGATCGGGAATTGCAATGCTTTGTCGGCTGCCATGGCACGCAGGCGGATGACGCCGGTAGTGGTTTCTTCGGTGCCGCCAACCACGTTGGTCAACAGGTCGCGGCGGTCTTTGTGCAGCACACTCACCAGATCTGCGCCGTCGTCCATGGTCATCTGCGGTTTGTGATCGAGGGCAGCATGAATATGCTTGTAATACAACGTGTTGTCCTCGCCCTTGACCGCGTAGGTCGGAATTTCCGAATGGGAAACCAGTGAAGCGGCAACGTCGTCCTGGGTGGAGAGCGGGTTCGAGGCGGTCAATACAATGTCCGCGCCTCCAGCCTGTAACGTTTGCATCAGATTGGCGGTCTCGCTGGTGACATGCAGGCAGGCGGAGACGCGCAGCCCAGCCAGCGGACGTTCTTTGGCGAAACGTTCGCGGATGGAATGCAGTACCGGCATTTCGCGGGCGGCCCATTCGATGCGGCGGCGGCCGCCTTCAGCCAGGCTTAAATCCTTGACATCAAAATTACTCATTCAAATCCTCCAAAATTAATCGCGTTTACTTCATCAGAGCGTCAAGCGCGCCCTGGTCATCGAAATACAGGTGATAGCGGTCAATAAACTCACGGATGGTGTAGTGATGGGCTTGCGGTCCTTTGTTTTCCAGGCAGTAAACGGCTGCCAGGCTGCCAATTTCCGCACAGACTTTCAAATTCAGTCCCAATTGATAGCCGCGCAGGAATCCACCGCGGAAGGCATCGCCCACGCCGGTAGGATCGATAATGACGCGTTCGGGGACGGCTGGCAAGGAAAACACTTTGCCATTTTGGTGAATTTCAACACCGTCTTTACCAAGGGTGATCACCACAATCGGCACAGTTGCCAGAATTTCTTCCGCCGTCATACAGGCGTGTTTCTGCAGCAATTCCCACTCATATTCGTTGACGAATAAGAGGTGAGCACCCTGCACGCCGCGGCATAGCTCTTCGCCGGTGGAACGGGCAACCTGTTGACCCGGATCATACAAATACGGCGTGCCTGAAGTGCGGCATTCCGCCACATAGCGGTCCATGGCAGCTGGGTCATTGGGTGAAATCACGACCAGGTCCGGGTGAACCTCGTCCAGGCTGGTCATGGACAGATCACGGGCGTGCGCCATAGCGCCAGTGTAGAAACTGGAAATCTGGTTATTGGCTTTATCGGTGTTGGCGAAAAACGAAGCGGTGAAAACCCCGGGGACGGTCTTAATAAAACGGGTATCGACACCAACCTGCTGCAACCAGGTCAGGTATTCGCCGGCATCTTCCCCGACTGTGCCAAAAACCAGCGGTTTGCCGCCTAACAGCGCCATGGTATAGCCGATATTCGGCGCGGTGCCGCCGCGCACCCGCTCCAGCGTGTCCACCAGGAAAGATAGGGTAATCGAATCGAGATGCTCTGGCACAATGTGATCGCGAAAATAGCCAGGATAGGTCATCAAATAGTCGAATGCGATTGACCCGGTTAGAACTACGTTCATGGAACCATCCCACTTTGCGGATTTGGCTTGAAGTTCGGGTAGAATCATCAAAACCGCTCCCTCGCGGGAGCTAGGGTATTATACCACCAGTGCCGTGCTTCTGGGCGCTTCTGGTGCCGGCAGGCCAACCCTCCATTGACACTCCCAAAAACCTACGATATAAGGTTTTCATGATCAAAACCCGCTCACCCTGGCGCATCGCTCTCATTTTGACCCTGCTCCTTTCCAGTTGTACATTCCCGACATTCGATCGAACCCCGCCTGCGGAACCAACGCGGTCTCCAACCCTGGCGCTGGACCCAATTCTGCCGACGTCTACTGCCACGCTGGCACCTACGCCTACCCCCACTCCGGAAGCGCGAATAGAGGCCGCGGACCTCGCGCTGCTGCAGGGCGAGACCGACCGCGCCCGCAGCGAATACCAGAGCGGCTCGGCGGGAACACAGGATGTCGAGATTCAAGCTGCCGCGCTATTGGGAATTGGGCGCTCCTACCTGCTCGACCGGGAAATCGACCTCGCAGTAGACTCTTTTAACGCATTGATTCAAGAGCATCCCGATAACCGCTGGCTGCCGAATGCCTGGTATTTTCTGGCGCAAGCCTATCTGGAGCGCCAGGAATTTACCCTGGCAGCCGAAGCCCTGGCAAAATATATTGAACTCAAACCCGGCATCATCGACGATTTGATCCAGACAGAACGCGGAGACGCGCTTAACGCCGCAGGCGACTTTGCCGGTGCTATCTCAGCTTACCAGGCAGCCATCGATGCTGGACCGGCATCTGTGGGAGCGTTAAAGCTCAAAATCGGGCAGGCTTATGTCTATCAAGGAGACCACGAGAACGCGGTCCGCACCTTTTTAGACGTACTCGAGACCGGCGACAACGACTTTCAACGCGCTCAAGCTAATTTGCTAGCCGGACAATCTTATGTTGCGCTGGGCTTTCCCGAACAAGCCTATGCCCGCTACCAGGATTCGGTGGCGAAGTACCCCACCCAATACGACACCTATTCCGGGCTGGTGACACTGGTCAATGATGGGCAGCCGGTTAGCGATTTGGACCGCGGCATTGTGGATTATTACGCCGGTCAATATGGATATGCCAATGAGGCGCTGCTGCGCTTCCTGAACAGCAATTCAGCTCACCCGGCGCTGGCGCATGATCTGCGTGCCCGTTCGCTGCGTGAATTGGATGAGCCGCAGGCAGCTATCGCTGAGTGGCAGCTGTTGATTAATGACCATTCCGACGATGAATTATGGGCTTCAGCCTGGAATGAAATTGCCTACACGCAATGGGCCTGGCTTGATCAGTTCGATCAGGGCGCTGAGACGCTGCTGGCGCTGGTAGCGTTGGTGCCCAATGGGCCAGAGGCGCCGGACGCTCTATTCAACGCCGGGCGAATTTTGGAAAGAGGCGGTCGGTTGACGCGGGCAGCCGCTGCCTGGGAACGCTTGATCAACGAATATCCTGGGGCGTCGATCACCCCGCGCGCCCACCTGCTGGCAGGTGTCACCTTGTACCGTTTGCAGCAGTACGACCAGGCATTGACTATTTTCCAGCGCAGTGCGGTATTGGGAACTAATCCTGAGGACCAATCTGCTGCCCTATTATGGGTCGGCAAAACGCAGCAGGCATTGGGCGATGCTGCTGCTGCACGTCAGACCTGGCAGCAGGCTGCCGGTCTGGATCCGACCGGCTATTACTCTTTGCGCTCAGGTGAATTAGCGCAGGGACAGCCGGTTCTGCACGAGCCGCTTGAGTTCAGCCTGGGAATCGATTTTGAAGGGGAACGGTCCGATGCCGAATTTTGGCTGAGGAACACCTTCAACCTGCCCGCGGAGACGGATTTTTCCAGCTTGAATGAGGTAGGTGCGGACAAGAATTTTCAACGCGGACAGGCACTGTGGGAAATTGGGTTATTCCAGCAGGCGCGCGGCGAGTTCGAGACATTAAGACTGAAACTCGAGCAGGATGTACTTAATACCTACCGCCTGATGAACCACTGGCTATCGCTGGGCGTCTATCGCTCGGCAATTTTCGCCAGCCGCCAGATTTTAACACTGGCAGGTATGGATGACAGCCAGACGGTGAATGCTCCGGTGTATTTCAACCATATCCGCTTTGGGCCTTATTATCGCGAATTGGTGGTGGAAGAGGCAAATCGGGTGGATTTGCACCCTCTACTCCTGCTGAGCGTCATCCGGCAGGAGAGCTTCTTCGAGGGGTTCGTGGCGTCGGGGGCGGATGCGCGCGGGCTGATGCAGGTGATGCCAGCTACCGGACAGGAGCTGGTGAACCGGTACGACTGGCCGCCAGACTATTCGGTTGAAGATTTGCTCAACCCGGCGGTTAATTTACGGCTGGGGGCGCAGTATCTCGCCAATCAACGCGATTACTTTGGCGCGGGTTATGTCCCGTTGGCGGCATACAATGGCGGGCCGGGCAATGCCAATATCTGGCATGAACTGGCTGGCGACGACCCGGACCTGTTCCTCGAGATCGTGCGCTTCGACGAGACCCGCACGTACATCATGCAGATCGCGGAATTTATGAATTTATACCGGCGGTTTTACAGCGAACCGTAGGGATAGAAATTCCTGGAACGGCGAGGCGAGAGAAGATCAATTCATCCATTAACCGTAAAAATAATCATGGGCGAGGCTATTGGCTTAATGATGGTCTGAATTTCGATGTCTGCCTCGCCCATAAATTAATTCGAATTATGGGTGTCACAACAAGAGACGCAGTGGGTTCTCGATGAAATCCGCCAGGGTCTGCATGAATTTAGCCGCCTCAGCCCCATCCGTCACCCGGTGATCGGCTGACAGAGTGGCTTTCATCTGCATGCCGACCTTGACCTCGCCATCCACCACCACCGGCACGCTTTGCGCGGAACCTATTGCCAGGATGGCGGCTTCGGGTGGATTGATTATGGCAACAAAATGTTCAACGTCGAACATGCCCAGGTTACTGATCGAGAAAGTTGAGCCCTCAATGTCATCCGGGCGTACCTTGCCGGATCGGGCGCGGGCAGCCATCTCACGCACCTCCTGACCGATGAGCCGCAACGGCTTTTGGTCCGCATCCTGGCACACCACCGTCATCAGACCGCTATCCAGTGCCACCGCTACGCCAATATTGACATGTCCATGGTGAATAATTTCTTTCTCAGTGAGTGAGGCGTTGATGTTCGGAAATAGGCGCAAGGTCAAAGCCGCGGCTTTGATGATGAAGTCGTTGACCGAGAGTTTGGCGTCCTCCGGCAGCTGCAAATTGACCTGTTTTCGCAATTCCAGCAGCGGCGCTACGTTATAGGCGCTGGTGATGTAGAAATGCGGCACTTGCTGCTTGGATTCCACCATGCGCTTGCCAATGATGGCGCGCAGTTTCTCAATAGGCTTGTGTTCATCTGCAGGCACGGGTACTCCCGGCGTCCAGCTGACTGTGGTGATTTGCATCAGTGCGGAACCTGCCGGAGAGGTCGCCGTCAGCGGCGCAGCAGCGGCAGCCGCAGTTTTCAAACCGCTTTGCAAGGCGTTTTCAACGTCTTTTTTGGTTATCCGTCCGTCCGGGCCGGTGCCTTCCACCTGTTGAAGGTTTATCTGGTTATCCAGCGCCATACGGCGTGCCAGAGGAGACACCCGCAGCATTTCATCCACAGGTGCTGCAGCCGCTACCAGTTTTGCCGGCGTTTTTGCTGGCTCAACTGGCTCAACTTTTGGTTCAACCGCGGGTTTTCCTGCCTTCGCGGGGCTGGATTTTTTTTCAGGAGCTTCGGCATGCGGTTTTTCGGTCTTGGCAGGCTTTTCGCCGCTTTCAGGCAGGTCTTTCACCTTTTCACCGGGTGCGGCAATCACTGCGATAGCGGTACCGACTGGCACGCTGGTGCCCTCCTCGACCAGGCGGCGGTAGAGAATCCCAGCAGCGGTCGATTCCACCTCAACCGTGGCTTTGTCCGTCTCGATTTCTGCCAGAACAGCGCCCCTGGTTACCTCGCCGCCCTCAGCGATCACCCAACGCACCAGGGTTCCCTCAGCCATATCAAAACCAAGTTTCGGCATCGCGATAATTTCAGCCATTACAGAACCTCCTTGACGGCGCTGATGACATCCTCCACCTTGGGAAGCATCAACTGTTCCAAAGCGCGGTTATACGGCAGCGGGACTTCGACCTGAGCGACGCGCTTGACGGGCGCATCGACGTAATCGAATGCTTGCTCATAGATGCGGGCCGCGATTTCCGAGCCGATGCCGAAGGATTTCCAGCCTTCTTCGACGACTACGGCGCGATTGGTTTTCTTGAACGAGTCGATCACCGGATCCATATCCAGCGGTCGCAGCGAGCGTAAATCCACGATCTCGGCTTCGATTCCCTCTTTGGCCAATTCTTCCGCGGCTTTGAGTGAAATTTCTAGCATCTTGGAGTAGGTTACGATCGTGACATCCTTGCCTGGCCGAGCTACAGTTGATTTGCCGATGGGGACGATGTAATCGCCATCGGGTACTTCGCCGCGGGTCTGGTAAAGGGTGGCATGTTCGATGAACAGGATCGGATCCTGGCTGCGAATGGCGGCTTTAAGCAAGCCTTTGGCATCCGCTGGCGTGCCCGGAGCGACCACTTTTAAGCCGGGAAAATGGGCAAAAATCGCGTCCGGCGTTTGCGAATGGGTGGCGCCCAACTGACGACCGCCGCCGCCGACCGCGCGAATCACCAGCGGCAGCACCATTTGCCCGCCGAACATGAGGTGCATTTTGGCCGCCTGGTTGACGATGTGATCGAAGGACGAGAAGGCAAAGTTGATAGTCATCAATTCCGCCACCGGGCGCAGACCGGTCAATGCCGCCCCAATGGCTCCACCGATAATGGCAGCTTCGGCAATGGGTGTATCGCGGACGCGGTCAGCGCCAAAGTGATCGTAAAATCCTTTGGTAACGGCGTACGTTCCGCCCCATACACCGACTTCCTCGCCCATGATAAAAACTTTGGGGTCGCGTTCCATTTCTTCCCAGAGCGCCTGAGAAATTGCTTCACGCATGGTAATTCGAGCCATATTGTCCCCTCCCCCTAGTTCTCAACGTAAACATTGTTGAATACGAAATCAGCCGTTGGCTCGGGGCTGGATTCGGCGAAAGCGACCGCTTCCACAACTTCCTGTTCCGCCAGATCCGTCTGGTGATTGAGTTCAGCCTCGCTGGCAACTTTCTTCTCGATCAGGGCTTTGTGGTAGATGCCGATCGGGTCGTTCTCCTGCCAGTGATGAACTTCGTCGGTTGAGCGGTAGCGTTCGGGGTCACCCATGGAATGTCCGCGGAAGCGGTAAGTATTCACCTCCAGGAATTGGGGTCCGCTCCCAGCGCGGATCTCGGCAAAGAGTTTAGCGCCTACTTCGCGCACTTTGAGCAGATCCATACCATCCACTTTGCGGTTTTTCATGCCATAACCTTCAGCCTTTTGGCGAATATCGGAGACCGCGGATGCCCTTTCGACTGAAGTACCCATACCGTACATGTTGTTCTCGCAGACCCACAAAACCGGCAGTTTCCAAACCATTGAAAGATTCAAGGCCTCGTGAAAATAACCGATATTGGTGGCGCCTTCGCCAAACATGCACATCGTGACCGCTTTTTGGTTCTGATACAGATCGCCAAGCGCCAGCCCGGCAGCAATCGGCAGGTGCGCGCCGACGATGGCATGCCCGCCCCAGAAATTCTTTTTAACATCAGCCATATGCATCGAGCCGCCCATGCCCTGCGAAACGCCGGTGGCTTTACCCAGCAGCTCAGCGATCACTTGTTTAGCACTCAGGCCGCAATTAATGGCTACGCCGTGGTCGCGATAAGCTGTGATGATACGGTCCTCCGGCCGGCGAACCGAGATCAGCCCGGTGCTGACCGCTTCCTGCCCGATATACAGGTGCAGGAAACCCCCAATTTTCCCCTGCTGGTAGAGTTCAGCGGCGCGTTCTTCCAGCCGCCGGATCACTACCATTTGATGATATAAATTTAGATAATCGCTTTTCTCCATCCGTGGAGCTCCTATGGTTATCAGCCGTCATAAAACCCCGTCGGCGGGGTTTATGTTTGACGATTCCAATTAATTATGAATATTGTTATCGGAATTATACCAGAAGCACGCCTGAATTTCTAATGAAGGCGTCCGCTCAGGCGCGATTTAACAACTCACCCCTCACTTTTCAGTGAGGGGTGAATGATTTGTGAAAAGGATTTTACTTTACTGCGTGTTTGAGGGCAGCATGGGCGGCTGCCAATCGCGCCACCGGGACGCGGAACGGCGAGCAGCTTACGTAATTGTTGCCCAGCGTGTGGCAGAAATCGATGGAGGCCGGATCGCCGCCATGCTCACCACAGATACCAACCTCGAGGTTGGGGCGGGCCTTGCGACCTTCATCCACAGCAATTTTCATTAAGGCACCTACACCTTCGCGGTCGAGGGTCTGGAACGGGTTCTTCGGCAGAATCCCCTGCTCGATGTAGGTCATCAGGAAGCTGCGCTCGGCGTCGTCACGGCTGTAGCCAAAGGTCATCTGGGTCAGATCGTTGGTGCCAAAAGAGAAGAATTCAGCCACGCCGGCGATTTCTTCGGCGGTGACACAGGCACGCGGGATTTCGATCATGGTGCCGAATTTGTAATCCAGTTTTTCGACGCCTTTTTCCTCCATGACTTCTTTGGCAATGCGCTCAAGCCGCGGTTGAACCCATTTCAACTCATTGATGTGGCCGGTCAGCGGGATCATGACTTCGGGGTGCGGGTCCATGCCCTTGAGTTTGACGTTACAGGCGGCTTCGAAGATGGCGCGCACCTGCATTTCCACGATCAGCGGCATGGCGATGCTCAAGCGGACACCGCGCAGACCCATCATCGGGTTGCTCTCGTGCAGTCCTTCAACCGCTGCGAGCAAGGTTTCGAGGTCTTTAACTTCTTTGGGCTCACTCTTGCCGAGAATGTAGCCTGAAAGGGCCTCGACACGGGCTGTGATGATTTGCTCTTCCAACTCGCCGGCAGCTGGCAGGAACTCATGCAACGGCGGGTCGATCAAGCGGATAATGACAGGCAGACCGGTCATGGCTTCGAACAAACCTTCGAAGTCGCTGCGCTGCGAGGGCAGCAATTCATCCAGGGCGGCCTTGCGGTCTTCCTCGGATTTGGCCAGAATCATACGCTGAACGACTGGCAGGCGGGCCGGTTCGAAGAACATGTGCTCGGTACGGCACAGGCCGATGCCCTTGGCGCCATAGCTGCGGGCGCGCTGAGCGTCTTTCGGATAATCCGCATTGGCCCACACCTGCAGGCCGGTGGTGGGTGCACCAGCGGATGCTACGCGCACACCAGGGCGAGCGCATAATTCGTCAGCCCAGGTGAGCAGGGTCATAAGATCAGTTTGTTCTTCCAGCGAGGCAGCGGTTAACTGCAGCTTGCCAGTGTAAACCTCACCGGTTGTACCGTCCATCGACAGCCACTCGCCTTCTCGAACGAGGGTGCCATTGACTTCCATGATGCGCTTGTCCATGTCGATGCGAATGGAGGATGCGCCGACAACACAGGGGACGCCGAACTGGCGGGCGACCACCGCGGCATGGGAGGTAGCGCCGCCTTCACTGGTCACGATGCCTTCAGCTGAGAGCATACCGTGGACGTCATCCGGCTTGGTGAATGGGCGCACCATGATGACAGATTGCTTGTTTTCTTTGTGCATGCGTTCGGTGGTATCAGCGTCAAAATATACCTGTCCGACGGCAGCGCCGGGGGAGGCGTTCACACCAGTGGCGAACAGGCGGTTGGCTTTTTTCGCAGCCTGGATCGTCTCAACGTTGAACTGCGGGTGCAGCAAGGTGTCGACGTCTTCAGGGCGTACCCGGCTGATACCCTCTTCTTTGGTGATCAAGCCTTCGTTCACCATGTCCACTGCAGCTTTGACAGCGGCTTTGGAAGTGCGCTTGCCGTTGCGCGTCTGCAGCATGTACAGGCGGCCGCGTTCAATGGTGAACTCTACGTCTTGCAGGTCTTTGTAGTGTTTTTCAAGCTTGTTGGTGATGTCCAGAAACTGAGCATAGGCTTCCGGCATGTCGTTTTTTAAATCTTGAATTTTCTTGGTATTGCGGATGCCGGCAACCACATCTTCACCCTGGGCATTGAGCAGGTAATCGCCGTACATGACGCGTTCACCGGTAGCCGGATTGCGGGTAAAGGCTACGCCGGTACCGGAGTCATTGCCGGTGTTGCCAAAAACCATGGTCTGGATGTTGACCGCGGTGCCAAGATCGTGGGCGATGTTGGTGGCGTTACGATAGTCGATAGCACGCTTGCCATTCCAGGACCGGAAAACAGCCTCGGCAGCCAGTTTAAGCTGTTCCAGCGGCTCATCGGGGAAGTTCATTTTCTTTTCGTTGCGGATAATTTTCTTGAATTCCACCGTCAGGGCTTTCAAATCTTCAGCCGTTAGGTCGGTGTCGGCTGTGACTTGGCGCTCTGATTTGAATTCATCTAATTTGTCTTCAAAGAATTTGTCGTCCATCTCCAACACCACGGCGCCAAACATTTGCACCAGGCGGCGATAGGAGTCGTAGACGAAGCGGTCATTATTGGTGAGCTTGACCAGCGCTTCCGCGGTCTGATCATTTAAGCCGATGTTGAGGACTGTGTCCATCATACCGGGCATGGAGAATTTTGCACCGGAACGGCAGGATACCAACAGCGGGTTTTCACTACCGCCAAAAGTTTTACCAGCCGCTTTTTCGGTTTCTTTCAAAGCTGCCAGAACTTCATCCCACATGCCAGCCGGGAATTTGTTGCCGCCTTCGAGATAAGCGTTACAGGCTTCGGTGGTGATGGTAAAACCGGGGGGCACGGGAACTCCCAGGCGGGTCATGTCCGCCAGGTTGGCGCCTTTACCACCCAGCAGTCCGCGCACACCGTCCCAATCTCCCCCGACATGCTTTTCAGCTGCTTCTACTTCATTGAACAAATAAACCCACTTAGTCATTTTGTTCCCTTTCGTAATTGTGTAGGATTGCCAGACTCCCCCGTAGGGGGAGGTAATTTTTAAGCCATTAAGCTTACGATTTTACCATAAAGGCGTAATTTTTCACAATGTCCAGACGAGCTTGACTGCTCCCCAACCAGGCGGAGAATCTAGTTTTAACGACATAAAAAACCTGCCGCCGATTGGACGAGGTCTCCCTTCTTTTGTAAACCAGTTGAAAGGAAAAAAAGCGGCTTGATACGGGATAATTAGGCAGGATAACGGCCTCTCTGGAGATGATATGAAGGTATTGGTAATCGACGATGATCCTGCAATGACCGAACTGCTGAAGATTCAACTTGAGTCTGACACGGTGACGGTGCACATTGCATATTCAGGCGAAGAGGGCATAAAAATGGTCCGAAAAACCAGCCCGGATATCATCATCCTGGATTTATTGATGCCGGAATTGGATGGCTGGCAAACCTGCAAAGGCATCCGCGAGTTCACCCAAACGCCCATTCTAATTCTCTCAGCGTTGGACAACCCGGGAATGGTGGCGAATGCTCTGGATGCCGGGGCTGACGATTACGTGGTGAAGCCGGTATCCAGTACCATGTTGAATGTCCATTTAAAGAATTTAATGCGCCGCAGCCATTCCAAAAAAGAATATTTCCGATCGGTAAATGTTTAATATCTAAATAACTCCGACAATTCGCATGATTGTAGTAAAATTCACACAGGCGGATTAATCGCAAACCCCTGCCTAAAATCAAGGTTTTGGCATTTCAGGCTGCGCCTTGAGGATCCAATCAATGAAAGGGTGAACAATCGTGCAAACCTGTTCCCGTTGCCAAACCCAATCCCCCGACCCGGTGAGTGTATGCCCGAATTGCGGGGCTAACCTGCGTCAATTTTCAACCACGGCGGTTGCTATCCAAAAAATGCGCGACAATCCGCGGGTCGTCAACCTGCGCCTGGTCGTAGCCCATGATTGCTGCCCGGCATGCCAGGCAGTCGAAGGCACTTACCAGAAGGAAAAGCTGCCGACACTGCCCGTCGAGGGCTGCTCGCATGCCAACGGCTGTCGCTGCTTTTTCGAGCCGATGCTGGACGAAATTTACCCCTAGGAATAACTTCTAGTTAATAAAAAGGACGGCGAAAATCGCCGTCCTTTTTTGATTAATCCAAGGTTGCGGTGTTAGACGTGCTTGCCTACATGACAAATCAACTGCCGCAGGGCATCCACAACCAGCTTAGGGGTCTCCAGCATGGGCATGTGACCGGCTTCCGGGATTTCCACCAGCCAGCCCTTGCTCAACATCTGGGCCATGGTTTGCGAACGCTCCACCGGGATCAACTGATCGCGAGCTCCAGCGATGACCACGGTAGGAACCGATATCATCTCCAGCCATGGGTTGGCGTCGCTGCGCTCAGCCATGCCTTTGAGCGAATTAACCAGCACGGCTGTGCGGCATTTCATAATAACTTCGTGTAATTGTTTTTGAATTTCTGGATCGTGGGTTAATTTCGACGGCATACCGTCGGCGATGTATTTCACACCGCGGCGTTTGGTCTCCCGGGCAGTCAACAGACGGGCTTGACGACGTTCCGGAGTGTCCGGATCTGCTTGCGTGGCTACCAAACCCAGTCCGGCTAGCCGGTTGGGATATGCGTGAGCAAAGGCCAGCGCGGCATAGCCGGCCATGGAATGACCTACCAGGGTCACTTTTTCCAACTTCAAGCGGTCGATCAATGCCAGCAGGTCCTCAGCCAGCAGCCGCATACTATGAATCTCGTTTGCATCCGGAGAAGCGCCATAACCGCGCAGGTCCGGCATGATCAGGCGGGCTTCGTCCTTCAGACCCTGCACTACCGGGTTCCAAATCGTGCGGTCCAGAGGGAAGCCGTGCACCAATAACATGGGCATCCCCTGACCGATTTCCTCGTATTCCAATTCAACCGGTTTAATGTTCATCGTCCGTCCTTCTTATCCCTCATTTTGGGTTGTCAATCGTTCCCGCGCAAATCCCAGTGCTTGGTCCCGGGTTGTCACTAAACCAGCTGCCTGCGCCTCGCGGAGAGCGTCGAGCAAGGCGCCTACCTGTGGACCGGGAGAAAGGTCAAGTTCAAGCATCAATTCGCTGCCGTCCAGCAGGCGCGCCGGCTGCAAATATTCTTCGCGATGATCATACCAGGCGTCCAACAATTGGCGGCAGACGGACAATTCAGCCTGCCAGCGTTCCGGATTAATTGTAACACCATAGGTTGCGATTAAATCGGCCATCGCCAGCAGGACCACCTCGACGCCGGCCTCGCCAAGGTCATGAAAGTAACGGTATAAAGCCTTGCGGCTGACTTGAGGGCTGGTTTTGGCCAGATGATGAATACGCATATGATGCCGGACGTGTAATCCCAGGCGGTCAACCTCTTCGGTGGACAGCGCCAATGCCCTGGCACGGGAGGTGACGATAGCGACGCCGACGTTTTCGTGATCCAAGAAGCGGCTACGGCCATCCAGGTCGACACTGCGCGTCAGCGGTTTGGCAATATCATGATACAAGCCGGCGAACAGCAGCAAGCCGCGCAGGGAGCGCTCTGGGTTGAGCTTCTGGTTAAAATGGGCAGCTAACTGCTCGCGGTAGCGCCCCAATTCCATCACTGCCTGGCCGTAGGTCAGATTCGAGCCTTTTTCTTCCTTATATGGCTCGACCAGCACAGAGTACAGCGTCTCCAATGCGGAAATTAGCGCCAGGGTATGCTCAAAGGCGTTAAGAAGATGCGGGGGACCCTGCTCCAACCCCACCAGCGTTTCCATTTCAGGCAGCAGTGATCGAAAAACACCTAATGTGAACCCGGTACGCAACCCGGCCAAGGCCTGCTCGCCATCCAGAATTCGGAATAATTCGTCGCGCTGCCGTTCGACTGAGACTTGTTCCAGCCCATAGATGGCCTTTTTAAGGGCTGCGATAGTGTCTGGGGTCATGCGCATGCCAAATTCAGCTGATTGGCGGACCGCCCGCAGTACGCGCAATGGATCATCTCGGAAAGCGGTTGGCGCACACATACGAAGGATGTGGTCCTTGATATCCTGCGCGCCGTTGAGCGGGTCGATCAGACGGTTAAGCTCGCGCAGATCAATGGCGATGGCGTTGATAGTGAAATCACGGGCAAACAGGTCGGCTTGAATAGTATTACCGCGCAGCGCCGAAAAGTCGAGCAGCCAGCGGCGCGAATCAGGGGAATGAAGGATCAACCGGGCCGTCTGACGCTCAGCATCCATCACGTAAAAAGCGGCGCCCAGTTGATCGGCTGTTTTTCGGGCCAGCCGAAGCACGTCACCGGTGACGGCAAAATCGAGGTCATGACCCGGCTGCTGCATTAATTGGTCGCGGACCATGCCGCCGACCAGGTAAATTTGCTGGTCTTCACCCGCGAGTTGGCGCAGGGACTCTAATACAGGGATGCCGGGGATGATTTGCTCAAGCGGGCTAATCATTGTCCTTTTTCTGACTCAAGCGGTACTTATTCTCGTCCACCACGCCCACAAAAGGCAGATTGCGATATAACTCGTCCAGGTCCAGGCCGTAGCCAAAGACGAATTTGTTGGGAATTTGAAAACCCACGTAACGCACCGGCACGTAAACCTCGCGGCGCTCGGTTTTATCCAGCAGGGTACATACATTCAAAGTACGTGGTTTCCGGGCTGCCAATAAATCCAATACCGACGCCAGAGTGTGACCGGAGTCGATGATGTCTTCCACCAAAATGACGTCTTTGTCATGGATATTCATGTTCAAATCCAGCGTGATGCGAACCTGACCGGTAGTAGATCGGCTTCCGGCGCCGTAACTGGACACCGCCATAAATTCAACAGCGTGCGGCACGCTGATCTGACGCATCAGGTCGGTGAGAAACAACACGCCGCCGCGCAGGATGCAAATCAGAACCAGGCTGTCGGAGTGCTGGAAATCTTCACTGATTTTAGCCCCCAATTCAGCGATGCGAGCCTGCAGCACACTTTCCGATACCAGTACCTCGCCCAGAAAATCGTGGTAATCCACCATGCGGCCTCCGCTCTTATCCGTGGGGAACTTCGTGATGTTTACGGCATCGGGCTTCGTACATTTCGGAAGCGCCAACGATGATGATCGGGTCGTCATAACGCGCCGGCTTGCCGTTGACCAGACGTTGGGTGCGGGCTGCCGGCTCGCCGCACACCATGCAGATGGCCTGCAGCTTGTCCACCCGCTCAGCGACTGACATCAGAGCCGGCATGCAGCCGAACGGTTCTCCGCGGAAATCGGTGTCCAGGCCGGCAACAATCACGCGCAGGTCGCGCTCTGCCAGTTGTTGGACGATGTTTACCACGTTGTCTTCAAAGAATTGCGCTTCGTCGATGGCGACGACGGTGGTGTCTTTTTCAAGATGCGAATAGAGGTCCTCGACGTGATTGATAGGTATGGCGTCGAAAGCTGTGCCGGC
>DATBWK010000070.1:0-5890 GCA_036514835.1 Bellilinea sp. | reverse complement strand
TGGAAAGTAGACCATCCCGCCAGGAAAATAGTCAACCCGAACAGGATAGCATTCAACCAGCGGGTTGATTGCAGCGCACCGGCACCCAACATCATGGGCAGGCTGACGACCATAGGGTAGAGCGGGGGATGCAGGGGCAATAATTCATACTCGCCGTGACTGTTTTGCAGCACCGGACCACGCCCGTCAGCGATATTTTCGGCGGTAGCCAGATAAGCTGACGAGTCGCTGAATGCCCATGGGCCGACGTCGGTGATGTAGGCGATCAGAGCAATCCCGCCGATCGCGAAAATCGCCAGAATGATCAAAGTGAATCGTTGATTCCAACCGGGTTGGCGAAAGGTTGCAAACGCAGAACTCATTGACCGCTCACCCTGTTGGCTTTTTGTACAAACCTTCGAAATTGAGGCCTAGCATGCCCGCCTCATAGGAGCGTTTGTCCATCACCGATAATCCTGGTACCTGATTGGGATGGATTACGGGGATAGCTTTCAGGCTGTAAAGCCGTTTGACAACCTTTTCAACTCCCGATTCAGTAGTTTGCCAGTCGAGGCGGTCGTAGGCAGCCAAATTCAATGGGCGGGTATAAGCTCGCAATGTTTTCAAACCGTCCACATTGTAGAAAACATCGAAGTACGTCATTACCAACTCGCGCAGGGAACGGTAAACCGGTTCGCGGTAGCGCAGCCCGACAAAATTGGATTTCGCAATCGCCCCGTACAGACCGTTGACCTGGAAAATCGCCAGCACATGATCGTCGTCAATATCCGGTTCGGGCACAAGATCAATAATCCGGGCAGAATGACCCAATTGGCGCAGCGCCATCGCCGCTAGCAGCCCGCCATCCAGGCAGTGACATTGGCGGTCGCGGATTACCCGCAGCGGAGAACGATTCAATGCTTCACCAATGTAAGGCAGGCTATCCAGGTAAGTTTGAATGGCCTGCGGGGTGGTTAATTCGCGTAACAGATGTTTGAAATCGTCTGGCAAGCTGCTTTCGGAATCCAAGAATTTTCCTCTGTGAGTCGATTTCAAAATTTTCAAAGGGATCGGAATACACCGAGTATAACACGCAGGTAATTCCTGATTTCATCAAAGTCATGACATCTTGATGCGAAACCTTTTCTGTTAATGCGTGTTTTCACGCTTGTAACCTCGCCAAATGGTTATGTGTGTGCCTTGCCTGATGAACGGCAAGCCTGAATTGCGAAAAAATTGCCTGAATGATTAGCAGGCTTCTCCACTCTTCAGTTTAATAGCGCGACGATCGAGGACATTTCAAGGGGCTGATTTTGTCAGATGGGTGAAGTGTTAACTTTTGCCAAACTGCTCGCCACTGAGGAATTTCCAAACTCCAAAGGAGAAAGACAACATGTTAGACCCGAAAGCAGTCGCAGTTGTTGGTGTGGGGGCAATCATGCCGGATGCAGTCGATGCACCCGAATTCTGGAAAAATATTCTTGACGCACGTTATTCCATTACGGATGTGCCAGCGACCCGTTGGCGTGAAGACTTGTATTACGATCCGGATCCCAAAGCGCCGGACAAGACTTATTCGAAAATCGGCGGCTGGGTAAGAAACTACAATTTTGAGCCGCTTAAATGGGGTATTCCCATTCCGCCCAGTGTGCTTGCTGTAATGGATGAAGGTCAAAAATGGGGGATTGCGGCTGCGCGTCAGGCGTTGCAGGACTATGGTTACCCGAACAAACCGCTGGATACCAGCCGGGTTGCCGTCATATTAGGCAATGCATTAGCTGGCGAGAATCACTATTGGACCAGCTTACGGATTCGCCTCCCCGAATTTCTGGATACCCTGGCGGGTGTGGATGCTTTCCGCAGCTTACCGGCTGATGTAAGGGCAGCCATGGTAAGCGGCATGCAGCACGATTTTGGTATCAAAATCGCAGGCATTACGGAAGATACCATGCCCGGTGAACTGGCCAACGTGATCGCTGGCCGGATTGCGAACGTTTTCAATCTTGGCGGTCCTAACTTTGTCACGGATGCCGCCTGCGCTTCCTCTCTGGCAGCTTTGCAGGCAGCCGTTGATGGGCTCACCAACCACCAATTTGATGCAGTATTGACTGGCGGGGTTGACCGCAATATGGGCGTGGAAGGTTTTGTGAAATTTTGCAAGATCGGTGCTTTAAGCCCGGACGGCACACGTCCGTTCGCTGACGGAGCCAACGGTTTTGTGATGGGTGAAGGCTCTGCTATTTTCCTGCTCAAACGCCTGGTAGACGCGGAAAAAGACGGCGACAAGATTTACGCAGTCGTGCGCGGAATTGGCGGTTCGAGCGACGGCAAAGGTAAAGGCATCACCGCACCTAATCCGATTGGCCAACAGCGGGCGATTGAACGCGCCTGGAAAAACGCCGGCGTCAACCCGGCCAGCGTTGGCTTGATCGAAGCGCACGGTACCTCCACCCGCGTTGGGGATGTAACCGAGGTCAACAGCCTGAATTCGGTCTTTGGTAGTTTGGGCCTGCCTGTCGGACGGGTAGCACTCGGCTCGGTGAAGTCAAATGTCGGGCATCTAAAAAGCGCTGCCGGAGCTGCCGGTTTATTCAAAGCGATTATGGCGCTGCACGACAAAGTCCTGCCGCCCTCGGCCAATTTCAACAAACCAAACCCAAATATCGACTTCGAACATATTCCATTCTTTGTCAACACCACTTTACGGCCCTGGGATAAGCCCGAAGGTGAAATCCGGCGAGCAGGTGTTTCGTCCTTTGGCTTTGGCGGAACCAATTTCCATATTGTTATGGAAGAATGGGTGCCTGGCCTGTTGACGACTGAATCCAAACCCTTCCCCGGCGCCGAAGTACCGGCGAAAGTCACGGTCCCCGAAGCAGTTACCGTTTCTCCGGAAATTCCCACTCCTGACCCTATCCCTGCAGCGATTCCAGCCATGATATCAACACCAGCATTGACCACCACCGTAACTCCTGGAGACATTCACCCGTATCGCGGCTTATTCTTCCTTGGCGCCGAAACGACTGAAGAATTGCAGTTCAAATTGACGCAGGGCTTACAGGCTGCGCGCACAGGTCAAATACCGCCGCGGCAGCTGCCGTCAGCTGACGCTTTAGCTCGTCCGCAGCGCATCGCGATTGATTACGAAGATGCTGCCGAGTTGATCAGCCGCTGTGAAAAAGCCTTGAAAGGCTTTGAAACCAATACCCCCAATGGTTGGCAGGCTTTGACCGCTCAGGGTGTGTATCGCGGTAATGGCTCCCCCGGTAAACTGGCTTTCCTTTTCCCCGGGCAGGGCTCGCAGTACGTCAACATGCTCAAAGATCTGTGCGAGGTGGAGCCGGTTGTGGCAGACACCTTTAATGAAGCCGACGAAATCATGACGCCCATTCTGGGCCGCTCATTAACCAGCTTCATCTACGTGGATGGCGACGAAGAATCTTTGAAACGCGCCGAAGCTGCACTCCGCGATACCGCCATCACCCAGCCAGCGATGCTGACTGCCAACGTTGCGATGCTGCGCTTGATGAATAAATTTGGCTACTCACCAGACATGGTCATCGGCCACAGCCTGGGCGAATATGCAGCTCTGGTCGCTTCCGGCGTGTTGAGTTTTGCTGAAGCGCTGCAGATCGTCAGCGCCCGCGCCAGTGAAATGAAGAAAGTCTCCATGGATGATAACGGCGGGATGGCAGCTGTCTCTGCGCCGCTGGACCGCGTTGAGAATGTGCTTAATTCACTTAACGAGTACGCAGTCATCGCCAATGTGAACAGCCCGGTGCAATCCGTGATCGGAGGCAGCACGCTCGGCATTGAAAAGGCGCTGGCAGCTTTCGCGGATGCTGGCTTCCAGGCTACCAAAATTCCGGTCAGCCATGCCTTCCACACCAAAATCGTGGCGCCAGCTTCCGGGCCTCTGAAAACAGTGATCAGCCGTATGAGTTTGAATACCCCGCGGATCCCGGTGGTTGCCAATGTAACCGGTGAACTTTACCCGACTACCCGCAACGAAATTCTGGAAATCCTCGGGCAGCAGGTGGCCTCCCCGGTGCAATTCATCAAAGGAATGCAAACGCTGTATTCCAATGGCGTGAGAGCCTATGTTGAAGTAGGACCAAAACGTGTTTTGAACGCTCTGGCCGCCGACAACCTCAAAGACCGCAGCGACGTCACCATTCTGGCAACCAATCATCCCCGAAAAGGTGCGGTGGTTAGCTTCAACGAAGCATTATGCGGTATGCTGGCTGCCGGTCTTCAACCCCAGGGACATACCATCGCGGCACAGGCTCCAGCGGCGGTCTCACAACACCCATTGGTTGTCGAGACGCCTAAAAATGGCAATGGCGCATCTGCTCCCAAAGCACTGCCTGCCGTTGAGGATGGCCGAGTGTCGCTGACCGGTTCAGTCGTCATTTCCGGAACTGGCCTTGGCTTGCCCGGTTTGAAGCACCACGTATTTGATGATGGCAACGTCCAATCGATTTTAAACGGTGAGCAGCGCATCGAGCCGCTGCCTATCGAATTACGGCAGGGGATGGTCGATTTACATCCGACGCGGCTGGAAAAAAGCGATGCCGGCGCGCAGATGGTTACCATCAACCACCTGGATAGCACGCTTAAATTAGGCGGTCAACCCGGAAAATTCAATCTGGTTGAGGAATTTGGGATCCCGGCTGAACGCGCCGATGCCTGCGATATCTCCACTCAGTTGGCGATTGCAGCTGGCATTGAAGCGCTGCGCGATGCTGGAATTCCACTGGTAATGGCTTATCGCTCGACTACCAAGGGTACTTTCCTGCCCGATCGCTGGAAATTACCAGAATCAATGTCCGATGAGACCGGCGTGATCTTTGCATCTGCCTTCCCCGGTGCCAACCGCTTCGCCGAAGAAGCCGATAGTTTCTACACCCATAAATCCCTTGAGACCCAGTTGGAAGAAGTCCTCAATCTGATCGCGCTCATCCCGGCCGATCAGCAAGACCTGGTGGCGCAATTTAAGAAACGCGCCGCTGAATTGGAAACCCGGCTTCAGGAGATGGATTACCACTTCGACCGGCGCTTCGTCTTCCGTATTTTGGCTATGGGTCACTCGCAATTTGCTGAGCAAATTGGTGCACGCGGCCCCAACACCTATGTTAATGCTGCCTGTGCCACCACCACCCATGCCGTATCCATCGCCGAAGATTGGATTCGCACTGGACGCGCCCGCCGGGTAGTCATTATTGCCGGTGACGATGTCACAGGTGGCCCGCTGGCCCCCTGGCTGGGCACCGGAATGTTAGCTTCTGGCGCCAGCACAACGGTCGGTGATGTGCGGATGGCTGCTCTGCCTTTTGACCGCCGCCGCAACGGCATGTTGATGGGTATGGGTGCTGCCGCACTGGTCGTCGAAGCCGAAGATTCCGTACGCGAACGCGGCATGCGCGGCATCGCGGAAATTCTTTCCGCTGTCACCGCCAACAGCGCTTTCCACGGTACCCGCCTGGATATAAACCATGTCAGCCAGGTGATGCAAAGGGTCGTAGAACAGGCTGAACTGCGCTTTGGCATTCAACGGGCGGACATCGCAGCCAATACCTTGTTTATGTCGCATGAAACTTACACGCCGGCGCGAGGCGGATCAGCTGCTGCTGAAATTCATGCATTGCGCAACACCTTTACCGATCATGCCAATCAGGTGATTATTGCCAATACCAAAGGTTTCACCGGTCATACCATGGGCGTAGGCATCGAGGATGTGGTGGCGGTTAAGGCGCTGCAATATGGCATCGTGCCGCCGATTGCCCATTACGACGGTGATTTTGATCCGGATCCCGAATTAGGCGACTTGAACCTGTCACAAGGCGGTAAATACGACGTCAAATACGCCTTACGTTTAGGCGCTGGTTTTGGCTCCCAAATCGCGATGGTG
>DATBWK010000069.1:0-5009 GCA_036514835.1 Bellilinea sp. | reverse complement strand
TTGGCGCCGCCCTGGGCAATTTCAGTCTGCAGGCCATTTTCCATATTCGCGATGAATTCGGACGCCTGAGCGATCTCGGCTGCCTTCTGTAAAGCTTCCGGGCTGGCGGTATCGTCGGCATAACGTAGATTGCTTTCGATGGTGCCGGAAAATAACATTCCTTTTTGCGGGATATAACCAATGCGGTCTCTCAGATCCTGCTGGGAGACCTCGCGAACATCTACGCCGTCCACAAAGACAGCCCCGCCAGAAACGTCAAAGAAGCGCGGGATCAAATTGACCACCGTCGACTTGCCCGAACCGGTACCGCCGATAATGGCAGTCGTTTGACCGGGTTTGGCGGTAAAGCTGATATTGCACAGCACATCGGCTTCAGCGCCGGGGTAGCGGAAGGAGACGTCGCGGAATTCGACCACACCTTGGCTGCCAGCTTCGAATTGGCGTGGCAGCACCGGGTCCTTAATCGTGGGTTCGACCTCCAGCACATCGGCGATGCGCCCGCCGGAAACGGTGGCGCGCGGCAGCATGATGAACATCATCGAGAGCATCAGGAAGGAGAACACGACCTGCATGGAATATTGCAGGAAAGCCATCATATCCCCCACCTGAATGGTCAGGTTCGCCACCTGGCGAGCGCCCACCCAGATGATTAAGACGGACAGACCGTTTAAGATCAGGGTCATGACCGGCATGAGCGTGGTCATCACCCGGCTGACAAACAGCATATTATCGGTCAGATCCACGTTGGCTTTGTCGAAGCGCCCCAGTTCAAATTTCTGGGTATTGAAAGCCCGAATTACCATCATGCCGGACAGATTTTCGCGGGTAACCAAATTGAGGCGGTCGATCAACCCCTGAATCTTTTTGAATTTAGGCAGCGACATCGTGAAGACCGTCAAGATGACTGCCAGGAGCACCGCCACAGCCAGACCGATGATCCAGGTGAGCGAAGGGCTTTTATCAACCGCGCGAATGACGGCGCCCACACCCACAATGGGGGCGTAAAACACCATGCGCATCATCATCCCAATCACCATAGTGATTTGGGTGACGTCGTTGGTGGAGCGTGTAATCAGGGAAGCGGTGGAGAATTTATCGAATTCGGCTTTTGAAAAACTTTCGACCTTGCGGAACAAGTCATGCCGAATGTCGCGCGCCACCCCGGCTGCGGTCCGCGATGCCAGAAACCCGACGATAATCGTACAGGCTGCCGCGCCCAGGGTCACCAGCAGCATCATCCCGCCGACCCGTAAAATATAGGCCGATTGGACCTGGGTTGTGTCCATGCCGAGCGCCAGGTATTCCGCTTTGACTGCCGGGGCTGCCGCCTGGATGATGACACTTTCGCTCATGGATGCAAATTTTTGGTCAACCGAGGTGGTAATTTGGCTTAATTGCTGCTCTGGCAGGTTTTTCAACATCGCGAAAACATCTGTTCCGGGCGGGATTCGCGAGATATCCATACCGGCTTGTTCCGCCAATATGGCTGCCCGGGCGGGATCGACCATGGCGGCTTCGAGGGTGGAGACGATAACCAGCGATTTACCGATCACCGGATTTATGGCTGCGATTTCATCTTCGGAAAGCTCATTCAAAACATATACGGGTTCCGATTGCAGCGCCGGGTATTCCGCCAGATATTGGGCATAATCCGCCGAGTTTTGATCGATCAGAGTGTAATCCGTCAGCACGCGGGATTTGGCATCTGCATTGAGGAATAGGGTTACCCGCTCCATTTCGCTCTGACGAATGGCCTGGGGCAAAGCGCTATCAATGCCGCCCTGCTGAATGCCAACATTGACGATCTCGGCAATGTAATTTGGCAGCGCCAGGTCTGCCATGGCTTGCAGGAATAACATTCCAATGGTTAACAGGATTAATAAGGTATACGGTTTAAGATATCGAGCAATTCGCAGCATAACAAAAAATCTCCTGACAGAATAAGAAGGTCAAAAGACCGGTTGAAGCTTTTCAGGCTTGAACTGGATCAGTTTGCCTTCGTTGGTTTTCTTCATAATCATGAGCTGATTTCACCAATAGACTGATTGCCTCGATCAATACCGCTTGTTTATCGGCGGGTAGATTTCGAATCAATTCCTCGATCATTCTACGGCGATTATCCACCATACGTTTCACTAATTCTTTGCCGTGCGGTGAAAGCGAGATTTTCTTCTCGCGCCGATCTTCCTGTGATTCCAGCCGTTCCACCAGTCCAAGGGTGACCAACCGCTGCACCATTTGGCTGGATGCAGCGTCGGTGGTGCCCAGGTGGTCAGCAATTTGAGAGATGCCGCATTTACCCTGGAAATTGATCTGCATTAACGTAAACATTTGAGAATGAGTCAGCGAAGTCTCGTTCATCAGATCTTTCATCTGGGTGATGCCGACGCGGGCTAAGATTCCAGCCAGCTCACCGATCGACACCCCAATTTGATCTACATCATTCATAGTTAACCCTTCTTAATGATTAAGAGGGGTTATATATACACCGATGAGATAACGGTGTCAAGAGGTGAATAATATATTACGGGATGTTGGCAATATCCATTTGGAATGTGTACAAATACAGCACCAAATCCTGAATTTGTTCGCTGGTGAAAATCTCCCCCCAGTACGGCATGCCGGTTCCCATCCCGCCGCGGATGATCTTGCCTTCCAACAAAGCCGGGCTGGCGCCCAGCAGCACCGCCGGGTCGCTGAAATCTGGCGGACGGACAGCCTCTCCTCCCAACATCGAATAATCCATGGTCGGCAGACCGCGCACCATCACCCCATCGCCCTGGCCGCTCTCGCCGTGGCAGGCCAGACAGTTCTGGGTGTACAGCGCTTTTCCCTGGGCTAACCTGTCCTGACCGCCCTGTAAGCTCAGCGCCCAGGCGACCATATCCCACACCTGTTGGTCATCCAGTTCAGCCGCTTGATAGACTGTCGACAAGTCTTGCCATAGGGTTTCCGGACTGACAGACCACGTCTTTTCACGATCCAAATCGGACGGTAATTGCGCTGCCAGTTCAGCTCCCCGTGCTGCGTCAGGCCGGCTGGACGGCAGATTTTTCGCCAGGTGCGGTTCATCCAGATCGAGGTTGAGCTTGAGGAAAAGTGGTTGCTCGCTGGTCGGCCGGGCTGCCGATTCGGGCCCCTCGATTATGATGGTGCCGCGCATACGCCAGTGATTGGCGCCGCACCAGCGCGTGCAATAGAATGTGTACTCACCGGGTTGATCAAAGATCAACTCGGTTTCAGCGTATTTTCCCGGAAAAATCTCCACTTCCGGCAGGCTGCTCTGGGCGACTGCGAACCCGTGGACTACGTCGTCAGAAGTCAAACGCAGCTTAATCGGTTGATTCACCTGGCCGTGGATCACTGCCGGATACCAATCCCCGTTTTCCGGCATGCGGGCATGCAATTCAACGACTTCCGGCTGAACGGTGAGCACCTTGCCGAGCAATGGCACGGCAATCGCCAGCAAAACCAGGATAATGACCAGGGCTTTGGCTAATTTTTCCATGGCATTATCCAATCAGCAGCCAGAGCATGATGACGGTAATTGCCAGGGCAAACAAGATCACCGGCAGGGCTGACCAACGGCGCTGTGAAGCGGTCCCCAACTGTTCGGTGGTGTCCAGGACCGATTTACCAGACCAGATCAAGCCTGCTGCCAGCAGCAGCACCTCAATCACCGGTGTGGCGTTTACCAGGTACGGCTGCCATTCCATCCCGGCGGTGCCGAACAGGTTCCAGCCCCAGCCAAATGGATCAGAAACCACCGGCCACAGGTAAGCCATTTTGCCGAAAGCAAACGAAATGGTGAAGGCGATCCACGACAGCAAACCGAGCGGCAGTAAAGCCCGGCTGTAGCGGGTGAACATCAGGCGCAGCGGTTGAGCAGCCTGACCGAAGGTACGAGCCAGCCAGGTTGCGCCAGCCAATGTTGCCGGCAGCAGGCCGAAACTGGTCAGCAGGAAAATGCCGGCAAAACCCCACCAGGCCAGCGTCCCCACATTCAAGGCGGCATTCTTGATCACGCCCCACGGTCCCTGGAAGATGGCGGTATAGATCATCACGCTGCCGAGCAGTCCGAGGGACAGAAAAGCTTCATCCAGGCGGAACGACGAAGGTTGACTCAATTCGGCGTCGAACGAGCGCACATTGAGCTGCATCTGGCTGCCGGTCTCGGTGCGCAGACATTCCAGGCACAGACCGCAATTGGCATTGGATTTCAAGGCTGCCGGGTTGTTAATCCACGGGCAGCCGCGCGGCCATTCTTTAGCGGCCAGGATCTTCGCTTCGGTGGTCAGGTGCGGCTGCGGGCGCAATTCCAACGGCGCCAGGCCAGAATACAACCCGATAAAACCGCCCATCGGGCACAGATAGCGGCAGAAGGAGCGCTGCTCGAAGATCAGCGAAACCGCCACCGCGACGATGATGAGCCCGGCAAAAATCCAGGCAGTGACGATGGGGGTGGTCAGCGTCCAGGCAGAGAACAGACCAATCGCGGCAAATCCAGCTGATTGCAGCCAGGTGCCCCTCAGCTGACGCGGCCAACGCAGCCCCAGCCCGAACTTTTTCCCGCCAGGCTTCACCAGCCAGCCTTGCTGCAGCCATTCGCCAGGCATGGGGATAGGGCAAATGGAGCACCATGCACGCCCGCCAAACGGCAGCATGAGCAGCTTGAGTGCCGACCACCAGGCAATCCAGACAAACATGACCGCAAAATTACGGCTGCCGATCGGCGAACCGATAAAGCCGGTCAAAAGCACCAGCACAAAACCGGCTAACGTCACCGCGCGCAGGGCAAATTGCGGCCAGCGCGAAGTCAGCAAACGCCGGACCCAGGCGTGTTGGGTTAGCTCGTAGCGGAAAATCGAGGATTTTTCCATAGCACCCATAAGAGCAGACCAGCGACGCTCATTAGCACCGCCCGCAAGAACAATAGATTGGGACCAACCTGCAACTTCCCCAGCATGAACGGGTGCATTTGACCGCAGGGCACGATGCAGCGGAATCGG
>DATBWK010000068.1:0-10624 GCA_036514835.1 Bellilinea sp. | reverse complement strand
GATGACCGGCGGCTGCATCCGCACCCCAGGAAATCAACGCCCGGGCGGCTAAAATCACCAGCAGCGGGATAAACATCCAGGCGATCGCTGCCCGCGTTTGTCCACCGATAAATACCGCCGCCAGAATTGCACTCAACCTGCGCGCTTGCAGGATCACCACCACGCCGCCGGCAACTCCCAGGAAGACTGTCAATGCCAGCAAACGCCAGTCACGGCGTGCTGCCTGCAGCAAATCGCGGTTGAAATTCATGGGATGGTCAGATTACAAATCAGGACATGGCTGCTTTGAGCCCGCTGATGGCAGGAATGGGCGTGGGGTCAACACCATAGGCGACCGCCAGGTAATAGGCGGTGTAATCACCAAAATGCAGCGCCGTCCACAGTTGTGCCAGGCGGCTGGTGCCCTTAGCCTGGTAAAAATCGGTGCCCATACCGGCGACCATGAAGGAACGCTGTGTCAACTCGCTGCGTAATTTATTGCGTGGATGATCGGCAGTTGAGCGCAGGAAAATGACAAGAGTATTCGTCAACATGGCTTCTGGGTTTTCAATCCCGGCCAGAGAGTTGTGGTCAGCTTCGGGCAGCGATTCAAACTGTCCCCAGGCTTTGGCCAATTCGCTAACCTGACCCTTCCAGCGGCGCGCCACCGGCGCCAGCAGCCCGGATCCTAATATCACGACACCGCGGCCCATCAGTTGACCTGCCTGCCGCTTCGCCGGGTTCTTTACCGCCGGAACATTTGCCAGCAATCCACTTTGCTGCGCCCGCAGCGCTTGCAGCGCATCCGCCATGTCGGCGTCCTGAACCGGGATAAAGCCCAGGCGGACGAACAAGGCCAGCAGCAGCCCGAACGAGAACCCAACCGCAGCACGAGGCTGCGAATTATGCACGAATTTCCATACCGGTATGCCCGCCTCAAGCGCCAACTGGGCCAATTTGCCGCCGGTGGCGATCACCAAAAGCTGGCAGCCAGACTTTTGAGCCTGCTCGAATACTGACAGGGTTTCTTCGGTGTTTCCGGAATGGGAAGAGGCGATCACCAGGGTGTGGCTGCCTTTCGCCCAGGCCGGCAAGGTGTAATCGCGCTGAATGAAAAGCGGGACGCTGCTCAATGGCTCGATGTAGGCTGCCAACAGATCTGCACCAATGGCTGAACCGCCCATCCCGGCAACCAAAACCTGGTTGATTCCCGACATGGATGGCAGATCCTGTTCTAGTCCCAATTTCCAGGCGCTTTCCAGTTGATTTGGCAGACCGTCGATCTCCGCCAGCATATTCAGGCTATCCAGCGATTGCATCAGGTTTGTATCGTCGAGATCCATACAGCGGGCTCCTTGGTAGAATGGCGGGCTTAAGGAACAGCCCAGGTTGTGAATTTCAATTGCAGCGGAGAACTGCCAGCCGGCATCACTTCGATCTGCAAACGCCCAGGCAGACCCTTACTGGTGCGGTAACACAGGAAAATGCCAGCCTCGAAGGTGCTGAGCGGCAGCGGCTGGTCGTTTAAAGTCGCATACTGGCATTCCAGTTCGGTAGGCTGGTTTAAGCCAAACACCGCGAAACGGGCGTTGTTTTCGGGCTTCCATTGGAAGGTATCAGAACCGGATTGTTCCAACTTTAAGTCGACTTGATTTTCGGCGGTATCCTGTCCGGAATCCAGGTCAAAATACTGGCCGGGTGACAAATTGGCCGAGCCAGTTGCCAAAACAATGGAGGTCGGCGCCAGGGTGGCTGTAACGGTAGGTACCGCCGTTTCGACAGCAACCACCTGGATTCGCACCCAGAATGGCGAGTTGCCATTCGGACCAATGCCAAACAATTCGCCGGAACTATTGCGCAGCATCCAGTAGCCGGAATAAATGCCTGGGGCAGTCGGAGCAGTCATATCGACCGCAAAATCAACGCTGCTGCGGGCCGTTATTGAAGTTAAAAATGGCTGTTCGTGCACAGCACCAAGATCATCACCTGAGAACCACACCACCGCGTATTCGGTGGTCCAATCACAAGTACCAAGGTTGACCAGGCGCCAGGTTTTGGTGAATTCTTCGGCAGGCAACAGACGGGTATCGTCCGGGATCGTAACGTCCAACGGATTGCCTGCCCCTGCTTGATCGCAAAGGCGTGACGGGATGGTAGGACTGGCTGACGAACCTGAGTCGCTGGTAACCAATTGTTTAGTAGGCGTGATCACCCGCACAGCGGGGGAAGGTGCGGCGCTCGGCTTTGGCTGAGGCGTCTCGAATTGTTGACCAACAAAGGCGTTGGCGGTCTGATACACAGCGGTGACGTCGATCGGATCAATAGCCAAATCGGCCGGGAGATTGCAGGCCGAAATCAGAACGGCGCAGATCACCCCCGGGACAATTAATTTGCTGGCAAAACGGAAATAAAATTTCATAAATGCAGTACTATTCTACCGCTGATTAGGTCGCAACAGGCCGCGCCGATTGTAACATAACCCGCCAGACGTCGTTTATTAAGGCAGCATTTAGCTAAACTTGATAGAATTAGGATACATTAACCACCAGGATTACTTATTAAGGAAAACGGATGAAACCACTTCCTTTTACACCGATCCAATACACCAAAATATCGCATCATGGGTGGGAAGAAGCCTCAGGCGGTATCATCACCGAGGCCAATGTCGGTTTAACGGTAAACGGTCAGCTCTGGCTGACGTTTATGTGCACCCCCACGCAGCTGGAAGCGCTGGCGGTTGGATTTTTATATAACGAGGCCATCATACATTCGCTCGATGAGATCGAAGTGATGCGCCCGTGCGAGAACGGCGATAATGTGGATGTTTGGCTCAACCGGCCTGTTGACAAGCCGCCCCATTGGCGGCGGACCTCCGGTTGCACTGGCGGCGTAACCTCGGATGGCGCCAAAGCAGGCACTAAAAAACTGGCCCCAGGCGGCCAGGTACCGGTGGATGTGCTGCTGAGCTGGATGGACCGCCTATTAGAAAATCAGGAACTGTACCGCGAGGTTCGCGGCGTCCATTGCTCCATTTTGACAGACGGGGAGCAAATTCTGGCACAGGCTGAAGATATTGGACGGCACAACACCCTGGATAAAATCGCCGGGATGATTCTGCTCGAGAAAATTCAGCCTGGTCCGCGCATTATCGTCACCACCGGGCGAATCAGCTCCGAGATGCTGCAGAAATCCGCGCGCATGGGCGCCACCATCCTGGTCTCGCGCACCTCGCCGAGTTCCATGTCGATCGAACTGGCTGAGGAGTTTGGCATCACTCTGGTCGGATACGCCCGACGCAACCAATGCAATGTCTACACCCACTCGGAAAGGCTAATTCCATCAGAGAATTGGACTATCCAACCGGTAGAGAGCCCGGCTCAAACCTCGCTGGCTTGAGCCATCTGCTCGGCAGCCTGGAATTCTTCCGGTGTATTGACGTTCAAAAATGCGCGGCTGAGCGGGTCGTAGCGCAGCAGTTCGGCCTGGCTGATTTCCCGCACGCGTACCTGATCAAACCAGGAGATCATACGTTTTTTTCCGGTTTTAAGCGCAGAGGACACAGCTGGCAAACAAGTTTCCCGTCGGTAAACCGCATGGAAAGGTTCGTAGCCTTGCTCCGTCAAAGGGATGACCAGATCCACAGATTCGTTTACCAGGCATTCCAACTGGTAGGCAATCAGCTGCGGGTTGACGAACGGCATGTCACAGGCAATCACGGCGACATACGGTTGGCTGGCGGCCTGCAAGGCCGTGTGCAGCCCCACCAGGGCGCCCTGACCGGGGATCTTGTCCGGAATCAACGGCAAATGCAGATACTCAAAGCCGGCAGGCTGGTTGGTGGTGACCAGTACCTCATCAGCAAGGTGGCGCACCCTCACTACCACCCGCTCGATCAATGGCATACCCAAAAAAGGCAGCAGCGCTTTATTAGCCCCCATCCGCTGCGATTCACCACCCGCTTGTATGACAATCGAAAGCAACATTGACTATAATTATACCTTCTCGGGTAAAATTCGATTGTTTCCCCTCACGTCACAACCCAAACCCTCACCAGGAGGACGCATGACCGATATCGACCTGACCCCGCTCAAAGTGGCAATGGAAGAATATGCTCCCCAGGGCAGAACCGCACTTTTACCGGCGCTGTACGCAGCCCAGGAGATTTACGGCTACCTGCCTGAGCATGTCGCCGCTGAAGTTGCCCGCAGCTTGAAAGTGCCGCTGGTAGAGGTGTTTGGCGTCATCGACTTTTATGCCATGTTCTATCGCGAACCGGTCGGAAAAACGGTCATTCACGTTTGCAACGACCCAGCCTGCGCCATGGCAGGCTCAGAACCGATGCTTAAACGCCTGACTCAACATCTGGAATTCCATGCGCCGGATGAGGGATTCAGACCTTCTGTAACTATTGAGCGGGCACCCTGCCTGGGGCTTTGCGAGCATGCACCAGCAGTGCTGGTCAAGGGTAAACCGATCGGCAACGCGGATCTGCGTACCTGGGAAGAAATCGTCGAAAATACCGGTCACCAGCCAGGGACAATCCTGGGAGGGTCGATTTCATTGTTGACGGCCAACTGCGGACGCGGTCAGAAGGTGTCGCTGGAAGAATTTGTCAACCACGGCGGTTATGGCGCGTTGCGAAAAGCTTTAAGCCGCACACCTGAAGCGGTGATTGAAGAAGTCAAGGCTTCCGGGCTGGTGGGACGCGGCGGTGCAGCCTTTCCAACCGGGGTCAAGTGGGAAGGCACAGCCAGAGCAACCGGATCGCCAAAATATGTGGTCTGCAATGCGGACGAAGCCGAACCCGGCACGTTTAAAGACCGGGTGCTGATGGAGGATGACCCGCATACCATTCTTGAGGGATTGATCATCGCCGCCTACGCCGTCGGTGCAAGCAAAGGTTATATCTACATCCGCGGCGAGTATTTGCGCGCCTACCAGATTATGCAGGAAGCGGTAACCGAGGCGCGCAAAGCTGGCTATCTTGGCGCAGCGATTCTAGGAAAAGGCTTTGATTTTGATATTGAACTGCGCCGCGGGGCTGGCGCTTACATTTGCGGTGAAGAAACTGCCCTGTTCGAGTCTATCGAAGGAAAACGCGGCTTTCCGCGGGTCAAGCCGCCCTTCCCGACCACCTTTGGGTTGTTTGGCAAACCGACTTCAATCAACAACGTCGAAACCCTGGCAAATATCCCGCTGATCCTGCGCATGGGCGCGGAAGCTTACCACCGTATTGGCACTGAGAAATCGCCCGGTTCCAAATTGTTCTGCCTTTCCGGCGACGTGATGCGGCCGGGTTTATATGAAGTTCCGTTCGGCACGCCCTTCCGAGATCTGTTGGAAGATTTAGCGGGCGGCATACGCAACGGACATACTTTCCAGTCAGCGTTGTTTGGCGGGGCAGCCGGGGCATTCGCGCTCGAATCGCATTTGGATGTGCGCTTGAGCTTCGAAGATCTACGAACCGCGGGTTTGCCGCTCGGCTCCGGCGTGATCACTGTATTTGATGAGACCCGCGATATGCGCGACATCTGCCTGCGCCTGGCGCACTTCTTCGCCGAGGAATCCTGCGGCAAATGCTACCCCTGTCAGATGGGGACCCAACGTCAACTGGAGATTATGAAGCGGGTCTTAGACGGAAAATCCCTGCCGGGTGATTGGGAACGGCTGCAAGACACCGGCTGGACGATGACCGACGCCTCATTGTGCGGATTGGGGCAAACGGCAGCCAGTGCAGTCTTGAGCGCCATGAAGCATTGGCCGCAATTATTCCAGGTTCCAGAAACTTTGAGCCGCTAAACGAGAGGAACCGTAATGAGCGAAATCATCAACCTCACCATCGACGGAAAGCAAGTTGCAGTTCCCCCGGGAACGACCATTCTAGCCGCCGCGCGCGAAGCCGGGATTGAAATCCCGACCATTTGCTTTCATGAAGCCACCACATCCAACGCCTTGTGCCGCATTTGTGTGGTGGAAGTGGAGGGTGCCCGGGTGTTGGTTCCCTCTTGTGTAGCGGCTGTTGGTGAAGGGATGAAAGTGCAAACCCAATCTGAACGGGTCATCCGCTCGCGCCGCACCATTTTAGAGCTGCTCGAGTCGACCGTTGACCTGTCGGAGGCACCTGAAATTCAACAGATGGTAGTGGATTACCAGGCAGTAAATGACCGCTTCCCGCAGGCCGAGGAGCGCCAATCACTGCCAATCGATGACAATCCGATGTACCTGCGCGATTATTCCAAATGCATCCTGTGCTGGCGCTGTGTTCAGGTCTGCGCGGAAGATGCCCAATATACCTTTGCCATAAATTTTTCAGGACGCGGCTACGAAACCCAGATCAGTACTTTCTACGAAATTCCCATGCCCGAGTCGACTTGCGTATTTTGCGGGCAATGCGTGGGCGTTTGCCCGACCGGGGCGCTGAAACCCAAACGCCAATGGCTGTTGGAACTAGGCCGCACGCCGGATGAAATTATGGACCTGACTCGCGGTGAACGCCGCAGCCGGCGCCGCCGCGTTGAACCCGATGTCAATGAGCAGGCCTGAGTGGAGGAGTCATGTTAAAAGCTGAGAATATCGTCTCGACCACCTGCCCTTATTGCGGTGTTGGCTGCAATCTGCAGCTGCACATCGAAGATGGCTTTATTTATCGCGTGACGTCGCCGTTTGATTCTGTAGTCAACCACGGAAATTTATGCGTCAAAGGCCGCTTTGGTTACGATTACATCTACAACAAACAACGCGTTACCACCCCATTGATCCGAAATACGCGCCAAAAACCGGGCGAGCGCAGCCAGGCCTTTGACCGGTCGGAATGGCACGAAGCCAGCTGGGATGAGGCGTTGGACTACGCCGCCGACCGCCTGGTCGAAATATACCAGCGCGATGGCGCCAAAGCCATGGCAGTATATTGCTGCGCCAAAGCCACCAATGAAGACAATTACCTGCTGCAAAAGCTGTTTCGCGCGCTTTTCCGCACAAACAATGTAGATCATTGCACGCGTCTGTGTCACGCCGCCAGTGTGGTGGCGCTGCAGATGGCAGTCGGGTCAGCCGCGATGAGCAACACGTCTGCCGAGGTAATCGAGAGCGACGTTTTTATGCTCACCGGCTCGAATGTATCAGAAAATCACCCCATTATTGCGCTCCAGATGAAAAAAGCTGTGCAAAAACACGGTGCAAAACTGATCGTGGTGGACCCGCGGCGAATTGAAATGGTAGATTATGCCGCCCTGTACCTGCCGATCAAACCAGGCAGCGATGTGCCAGTTTTTTCAGCTATGGCGCATGTGATTCTAAAGGAAAACCTGCATAACCCGCAATTTATTGCCGACCGAACCGAAAATTTCGAGGCATTTGCGCTTTCAATGGAAAAATTCACCCCGGAGTATGCCGAAACCATCTCGGGTGTCGACCGGCAGTTGATTATCGACGCCGCTCGAATGTATACCTCGGCGGGTAAAAGCGCCATCTACTGGGCTCTTGGAATCCCCGAGTCCACTCACGGCACAGCCAATGCCCTCAGTTTGATCAATTTGGCACTGCTGACCGGTCAAATTGGGCGAATCGGTACCGGCTTGAACCCGCTGCGCGGTCAGAATAACGTTCAAGGCGCTTCTGACTCGGGCGCCATGCCCTGGCATTACCCGGGCTACCAGGCAGTTGACCGCGAAGAGAATGCGCAGCGCTGGGAAAAGACCTGGAACATTGAAGCAGGCGGATTAAACCGTCAACGCGGGTTGACCACCACGGAAATTCTCTCAGCCGTCCATCCCGGCGGCGTGCAGGCGTTATATATCATGGGCGAGAACCCAATGATGTCGGAGCCAAATCTTAACCATACCCGTAAAAAATTCGAAGAGTTGGAATTCATCGTCTCCCAGGACCTGTTTATCAATGAATCAAGCGCTTTCGCCGACGTATTCTTCCCAGCCGCATCGTTCGCTGAAAAAGACGGTACTTTTACCAATACCGACCGGCGCGTTCAGCGGGTGCGCCAGGCCTTCCCGCCGCGCGGAAATGCCCGCGCCGACTGGCAAATCATCTGCGACATCGCCAAACGCATCGAGAAGCGTTTAGGGCGGGCTCAAACTGCGTACTGGGATTACAGCCACCCCGCTGAGATTCTGGCGGAAATGGGCAGCAATGTGCCTGATTATGCCGGGATTCGTTATGCAGCTATTGATAAAACCGGCTTGCAGACGCCAGTGCCCACCGAAGGCCACCCGGGCACGCCCTACCTATACACCAATGACTTCCCGCGCGGGCGCGGCAAATTCCATCCCCTGGAATATGTGCCCAATGCGGAAATGCCGGATGAAGAATATCCATTTGTGTTGAGCACCGGGCGGGTGCTGGAACACTGGCATGGCGGCACCATGACACGCCATTCCTGGATGGATGACCTGTTCCCCGAGGCATTAATGGAGATTAATGCGGTAGATGCCTCTGGTCTGGGTATTGAGGATGGCAGCCCGGTGCGGGTTACCTCGCGGCGCGGCTCGATTGTGCTGCGTGCCAAGGTAACACCCAAGGCGAACCCGGGTGTGGTTTTCATCCCGTTTCATTTTTGGGAAGCCGCAGCCAATATCCTGACCACTGACGCGGTTGACCCGCAAGCCAAAATTCCGGAATACAAAGCCGGCGTGGTGCGCATCGCTCGCGCCTTCGACAGCGAACTTACTGGCGCAGTGCCGGCGCAACAGCGCGGCCGATATTAATCAAGCAGCGGATTTTATTTCCCGTCCGCTTCCTTGACTACTGCCCGCACCAGGGTCAGGAATTCATCCCATTCTTCGTTGAAGAAGTGTATGGTGATGTTGTTCAATTCGAGATGGAATGTGGTTTCACCATCCGGTTCTTCCGCGCGCCAGGCCATATAGCTTTCGGTTTCAGCAATCGTGTCAGTTTTGGGTTCCATCGAGCTGCTCATCTTTTCCTCCGATTGGTGTAGATGCGGGCGGTTCGCCCTTCTTGAATAATTTTCGCCACATCCTGACAAAAAATTCCCTAATTTGATGCAAGGCGGGAATGCCTTGCGGCCAACGTGCTATATATTTGCTCTTCAACCACTGCCCAAACCTGCCAAGCGCAGCGCCGAGCATGCGGAAAACTGGCGGCAGCGGTTTCGGCTTACGAGTCTGAAACCCGAGCCAGGGGTCGATATCGAACAGCTTGCGGATTACATAAGTAGAGATCAATGTTACAGTCGCCATGACCGGCGCCGCTAATAGCACGCCGAGAATACCAAATAAATTGGCAAAAACAATTGCTGCTACCATAACCGCTGCCGGGTGGACTTTCAAGGTGTCGCCCATCATGCGGGGCACAATCAAATTGTCCATTGCCATGTCGATCAGCACCGCAATGCCGACGACCAAAAGAACATACCCGAACGGCTGCAGACCAAAAATTGTGGTGCCTTGAAAGTAAGTCACCAGGCCGTAGGTGATCCAGGCTACCCATGGGCCAACGTAGGGCACGAAACGGGCTAACCCTGCTAAAAGCGCCAGGCCAAAATAGAAATTGACCTGTAATCCGCCAAGGATAATCACATAAATGATGACAGTAAGGATCAGCAAAATCATTTGCCCGCGGGCAAATGCATTCCAAATGTTGCCAAGCTCATGGCCAATGCGAGCCATGTCTTCCGAGTAACCCGGGACTTTGAAAGATATCAGACGCGTGCGTACCCCGCCCGAATCCGAGAGGATAAAGTATGCTACCAGGACGGTAAATAAGGTCCAACCAATAGTGGCGATCGTCCCGGTCGCGATGTTCCCCAAAATATTCGCAGTATTGGAGAGGATGGGTTGAATTAACCCAAGCAGTTGATTGGCCAGGTCGGTAGCATTAATGGTGGTCAGGTCCAACTCAAAAAGACCGATTGATATGGGTTTACTGGTGATATCCGCCACAAAAGTGGGGATGTTTTTAATCTGATCCTGTAGAAAGGTAATCAGGTTTTGGATCTGGTTGAATATTGCCAGCCCGCCCAGAGTTAGCAAACCAAAAATGATGACCAACAGCAGCAGCAGCAGAATTGCCGTCGCCAGCCGCCAGGAGATTTTGGCCCTGCGGTGCAAGAATAACGCAACCGGATAGAGAACATAAGCCAGGAGAAACGCAATAAAGAGTGGAGCCACAATCTGGCGAAAACGAATCAACAATCCAGCCGTCAGAGCAATGACTGTCAACGCCACGACTAATTTTGTGGTGCTTCCCCAACGGGGAGAACTATTGGTTCCTTTGGGTGCTCCCGAAACGATTTCGTCTGACATGCTCACATCCGATGGACGTTCGATATACCCTATTGTACCTAAAGGCAAGCCGCGTGCAATAGTTCATTAGCCATATTTGGCCGCTAGCAGCAATACAAGAAGGCTGAGAATGATAGGCCGCCCCTTCATGTTAGTGGAAGGGGCGGATCAAAATCATGTGGTGCGTTGTTTGCCTAGGGTGGGCAGGCTCCGGGGATCAGGAAGTTCATGATCCCGGGTATTTCACAGTATAAATTCAAGGCATCAAAAATGGCAAAGGCGATACAACCGCAGGCCAGAACACCCACCAGGATGATTAGTATTACTACCAGCCGGGAGGTCTTTTTCTTTTTTGGACGGGCTGCCGGCTTTGGTTGCGAAGGGACTCG
>DATBWK010000067.1:0-5161 GCA_036514835.1 Bellilinea sp. | reverse complement strand
CCTTCGCCTGGCAAAATGGCGGCTGAATCGGCAAACCCTTTTTCAGTCTGAATATAGCGTTCGCCAATGGTGCTGTCCTGAAATTGCAGGTTTGTGGCGCCTACGGGTAATTCAAAGGCTAACGTACCCTGTCCATCGGTCGAGACAATGGCTTTGTCGCCGGTGTTATTCAGGATGAAAAGCTCCACCACCTGTACAACTTCGGTACGCGTAAAATCGAAGAACAGGTGCAGCCGGTCGGCGCGCAGGGCGGCTAAATCCGATGTGGTCTCATAATACGGGATCGGCAGGTCGATGGTTCCTTCCGGCAGCCCTTCAGTGCTGTGATACACATCCGAGCTAAAAATCAGGCCGTTGTAATCAATGGTCGCCATGAAGGCCCGCCCGGTAACGAATTCGACGTTGGTGAAATCAAATGTGCCGTCGGACTGGACATCGATCGTCTCTTCATAGACCTGATTCATGCCGTCGAAACCAACCAATGTCACTTTCAGGCCGCTCGGGATGACGATTCCTTCCGCAGCAGAAACTTTGCCAGAGACTTTCACCTCGGTTGGCCCTTCGGAGACTGGCGTACCCGCCGGAGTCGCTGAAGAATCCGGCACATTTGGCGGCGGGAAAACCTCCTCGCTGGCGGTTGGGATGAGCGTCGCAGACCCATCTGCCGGTGTTTCGTCGGCTACAGGCGTTTGAGCGATTGCCGGGACAGGGGTCACCGCAGCTGCCTCGGCAGCGGTTACGAAGCTAAGCTGGCGAACGTACTGCGCCACTGCATTCAACTCGGCTTCGGATAAACTGGCGTTATAGCCAGGCATGTCGCCAATGCCGTCATTGGTCACGGTGGCGATTTCATCCAAAGATAATTGCGCTAATCGGCCAGATTCAGAATGCCAATTGGGTGCGCTGCTTCCGCCGGTGCCCTGCTCGCCGTGGCAGGACTCGCAATTTGCTGTGTAAACTTCCTTGCCGGAAGCAATAGCATCCTGTGAAAGCGATAACGACAGCGCATAAGCCACCACATCCCAGCGCTGACGGTCATCCAGGCTGGTGAATCCGGGCATGTATCGCTCCAGGTTGCCATTGGTGACCATGTTGTACCAATCCACCGGTCGCGCGACTGATGCCAGGACAGGATCTGCCAGTGCTGCCACAGGAACCGGCAGGTTGGCGCTTTGAGGACCGTCACCCATGCCTAATTCTCCATGACAGGGCGCACATTTTTCCGCAAAAATGGCTTTGCCATTACCTGGATCAGGAGGGACGATCGGGAAAACCGATTCGACCGCGGCCGGCGTTTCCTGCGCGGAATAGGATTCTGCATTGGGCGGCGGGGTGATATCCGATGCCAGTGAAACGCAGCCAGCCAGGAAAAGGACGAACAAACCAGAAAGAATAAAGGCGAAGTTTCTCTTCATAAAGGTCACAATGGTCTCGTTAAAGCCGAATAATTAGAGGGTTGTGCCGCAGCGGGCACAGAAAATATCTGAACTCAAGACAGCCTTGCCGCACTTGGGGCAAAATCCGGCAGTCTTTTCCTGGCGGTCACGGCGGCGTGCCGCAATTGCCATTTCCAGGTCATCGTTGCCATTGCTGGCGGAACGGCGAATTTCGCCGCGGCGTTGCGCCACAGCCACTTCGATCCGGTCTTCAGCTGAAGCAGCACTGCCGCCGGTTGGTTCGATTTCGTCCAACTGACGCAGCACAGCTGCACCGGAGGTCATCAACGCGGTACGCTGTTCCGGATAGTCTTCAGCCGGGATTTTTCCAAGCGCTTGGTCGAAATCCAGCTCTTGCAGTGCGGTCAATACCCGGTCGCGTTCTGCCAATAATGCCGAGCGTTTATGATCGACGTCATCGATCGATTTGTTACTCGAAACCAGTTTTTCTGCCGCACTGTGACGCGTCAGGGGCAGGCTGATATAAATTCCAACCCCCAATGCCAGCGCTAAAATTAACATTATGGAACCGAGATCCATCAGGAAATTGCTCCTTGAAGAATGGAATTATTGCAGGACTTGGTCGATCACATTTTGGATTTCAGAGGTCGAGAGGAACGGCCCCTTTTTCACGAAGGCTAGTTTTCCCTCGCGGTCGATGATGTACGTTTCCGGCACGCCCTGAATGCGGAACATCTGCGAAATTTTAGTACGTAAATCCGGTCCATTGTCGTAGGTCAGGCCAAATTTATTGATAAAACCCAATGCTTCGGGTTCCGTATCCACATAATCGACGCCCAGGAAGATCACTTCGCCACCTGGTTTGTAATATTGATAGGCAGCTTCCAGCTCAAAGGCTTCCTGCTCGCAAGGCTTGCACCATGAAGCCCAAAAATTGACCACAATTACTTTGCCGGTCAGGTCAGCCGTGTTGATGGTGACGCCGTCAAAGGTTGTCAGCGAGAAAGGCGGCACATCCTGACCAACCGTGATCGGTCCGGATTGGGCACGGCGTAAACCCAGGCCTACCAGTACCAAAAACCCTACCAGGATGGTAAAAGCCAGCCCCACCACCCAGGTCGGCAGCCGGCGGGAATGTTCCTGGGTTTTCATTTCATCAGGCAAAGAAGTCATCGTTCATCCTTAATGATTAAAAAGGGCATTATTCGCCATTTTTGCGGTGCTGTTCCAACTCGGCTTCAACTCGAGCGAAATATGGATCGGCTTGGTCTGCCTCGCCCGGTTCCACGGGCGGTTGTGCTGGCTGATCCGGTTTCTTGTATTTCATTGTGCGTAATACGCGGTAGACCATATATACACCGCCAAGGAAAAAGAGCGGCGGAAGAATATATACCAGCCAGTTGAACCCGCGGGTCGGCGGTGTTGCCAGCACCCGGTCACCATAATTCGCGACAAAATATTCTTTAATTTCATCGACAGTCTTGCCCTCAGCCAGCTGGGCGCGGATCAATGCACGCCATTGAGCACAGGCCGTCGTTGGGCACACGTCCAGCGAGATGTTCTCGCAGACCGGGCAATATAACTGTTTAGCGACCGCATTTACTTCGTTGTCAGTCGGGGTTGGGCTTTGTGCCTGCACCAGGGTAAAGAACAATCCGGCCAGCAAAAGCCCTGCGAAGAGTGCAATGAGTGTGAGTGTGATGTGTTTTTTCAATGTGAGGTCCATAAACACAATCCGACGCAAATTAATCAGCGCTTTGAACACCGGACGAAGTCATTTTCCGATTCACTGCCGGCACCCGAACCGGTTCAGGTTCTTTTTCAGGCCATGCAGCCACCAGCGTTCCAAAGATGAACACAAAACCACCCAACCACAGCCAGTTGACCAGCGGATTGTGGTACACCTTGAAGGTCACCCCGGTCGAGGAAATGGGTTCCCAGTCCACCAGCAGGACGTATAAATCGTCCTCCATGGTGCTGCGCACACCGGGAATGGTCATAGGCTGCTGTGAATCATAGTAGTAATCGCGTCGTGGAAACAGTTGGCCTAATGGCTTGCCATCCCGCTCCACCGATACAACCGCTCGGGCAACGTTGCGCCCATCAGCTGTATCGAAGATGTCCAGTTTATCGAATGAAATGGTGTAACTGCCAAGACTCATCTGACCGCCGGGTGGAATGGTTCCTTGCGTTTCGGTCTGGAACATTTCGATGCCAATGATGCCAAGCGCCATTAAAACCACGCCAAGGTGGATGATATATCCGCCATAGCGTCGGCGGTTGCGGCCCATCAGGTTCCACAATGCCGCAAAAACATTTTCTCCATTTTTCCGATGACGGGCAGCCACGCCGCGGTAATACTCATACAGTGTGATCAAGGCGACGAAACCGCAGAGCCAGAAAGCTACAAAAGCCATTGGCGCTCGGACACCCAGAACATAGGCAATCACAGGCACAATAAGCGATGCGATAAACGGTTTCCACATGGCTTTGCCGAGCGTTTTAACCGTCGAGTGACCCCAGGCGGAAAGCGGTGCCACACCCATTAACAGCAGCAAAGCGGCAAACAACGGGCCAGTGGAGCGTTCATAGAAGGGCGGGCCGACCGTCACTTTTTGGCCGGTGAACAACTCAGAAATGAGCGGGAACAGCACACCCCAGAAACACACCACCAAAATGCCCATGAATAACAGGTTATTAAGCAGGAATAGCGCCTCGCGGGAGAGCATCGAATGCATCTCGCCTTCCGAACGCAGCGCATTCCAGCGCTGCAGCAGCAGCGCCAGTGAAATAGCAAATGTGATGCCGATATATCCGAAGAATAAAGGCCCAATAGCACTCTGCGAGAAAGCATGCACTGAGGAGAGCACACCGGAGCGCGTCAGGAATGTGCCAAAAATGACCAGCGAGTAGGTCAGAATGATCAAGACCATATTCCAGCGCTTAAATAAGCCGCGCTTTTCCTGAATCATCACCGAGTGTAGGAAGGCGGTACCGGAGAGGAAGGGCATGAAGGCGGCTATTTCCACCGGATCCCAGGCCCAGTATCCGCCCCAACCAAGCACGTCATATGCCCAGCGGCTGCCGAGCACCAGCCCGAGCGAGAGGAAAAGCCAGGCGACCAGTGTCCAGCGCCGGGTGACGCGGATCCAGCGGTCGTCGGTGCGTCCGGTGACCAGTGCGGCGATCGCGAAGGCAAACGGAATGACAAAGGAGACGAAACCAAGGTACAGCATCGGCGGGTGAATGATCATTCCCGGATGCCGCAGCAGCGGGTTCAGGCCGCGCCCATCGAAGGGCGTCAGATTGGTAGCGCCAACCGGTTTAAACATGGCTACGGCTTCGGCTCCCCCGGCGGTTTGCCAGAAGCGCACGAATGGATTCTCGAAGAAGATGCTCATGCCGACGAAGAATACCAGCGTCACCAGAGCAACCACAATCACCCAGGGCAGGAATTCGCGATCGCGGTCCCACTTGCGCAGAGTGACCGCGGAAGCGAAGGCAGATAGCAGCAGTGACCAGAATATTAACGATCCGGCCTGACCGCCCCACAACGCTGTGACCTTCAAATAAATAGGCATGGTACTGCTGGTGACGTTATAAACGTACTGCACCTGATAATCGCCCGTGACCAACAGGTAGATGATCGACAGAGCTACCAGCGAGATCAATGGGAAGGTCAACAGCATCGCTTTACGCGCGCTCTCCACCCAGGCCAGGGAATTTTTCCGCGCGCCGTACACGGCCGCAATAATGCCGTAAAT
>DATBWK010000066.1:0-16090 GCA_036514835.1 Bellilinea sp. | reverse complement strand
GGTGATAACCCGCACCTGATTTTCGAACAATCCCATGCGCGTGGCAGTAGCATTGCGCAGGGTGATGGGCGATTGCGTGCCGCACCAGATGGTCATCATCTGGGCTTTATCGTCCCAGTTGACCACGATCCCGCGATTTTCCAGCGCTACAGCGGCGACACGATCCATGTAGATTTTTCTCTTGACGATCACATCGGCTTTGGCGGCAGCTTCAGCATAATTGCCGCGTTCCTGGATCACATGGGCAGCTTCGTTAGAGGGCAGGTCTTCGTGCACCAGCGGAGCGCCAGGTTCCAGGGCTTTTTCCAGGTCGATGGCTGCGTCCAGGGGTTCGAAGTCGGGATAGATGTAATCACAGGCGTCTTCGGCGATATAACGCGATTCAGCGATGACAACTGCAACGGGCTCACCCGAATAGCGGACCTTGTCCTTGACAATTGGCATGATGGTGCGGGAAGCGTAGGTCGCACCTTTGATGGCGGTCGGCGGCGGGACCTGCAGCGGGCCGGGTTTGACCAGGTCGCCAAAGTCCTCAGCGGTATACACACCAATGACGCCCGGAAGGGCTTTGGCTTCGCTGGTGTCAATGCTCTTCAAGCGGGCATGGGCATAGTCGCTGCGCTTGAAAGCCGCGTATAACATGCCGGGTAATTCGATATCATCCAGATACTGCGCCTTGCCGACCAGAATCTGAGGGTCTTCATTGCGAAGAATAGATTTATGGAATACTCGATCTGCCACAATACACCTCGTTTCTCTGTCCGTTATGAGTGGGCAGCCATTTTCTTAGCCGCCAGCTTCACTGCTTCGACAATGTTTTCATAGCCAGTGCAGCGGCAGAAATTCCCATCAATGGCTTCACGAATTTCTTCATCGGTGGGATTTTTGTTGTCACCGAGGTAATCGACGATGGTCATCAGGAATCCGGGCGTACAGAAACCACACTGCAGCGCGTGTTTTTCCATGAAGGCTTCCTGCACCGGGTGCAGGTGATCCTGTGTGCCGAGCGATTCCACCGTCTCGATTTTGGAGCCGTCCGCCATCACCGCGAACATGATGCAGGAGCGTATGGATTGGCCGTCCAAAATGATGGTGCAGGCACCGCACAGCCCATGCTCGCAGCCAACATGGGTGCCGGTCAGTTGCAGGTCATGGCGGATAAAATCGCTTAACAACAGGCGGGGTTCAACTTCCCGCTCATAGGGGACGCCGTTTACAGTCACATTGATTTTTACGAGTTGAGTCATGTCGGCCTCCTATTTCCTGGCCCGCTGAGCAGCTTCGGTGAGGGAGCGGCGCACCAGTACCTGTACCAACTGGCGGCGGTACTCGGTGGTGCCATGCAGGTCGGTACCCGGGTCGCACTCATTTTTGGCAACATAGGCTGCCACTTCGGCAATTGCTTCTTCGGTGGCTTCGTTACCCACCAACGCCTTGGCAGCGTATTTTGACAGGATGGGAGTCTCACCAACACTGAAGAGCACGCAGCGAACATCCTTAACGAGATTGCGATCGTCCAGACTAACAATGCTGATGGTGGCAGCCTGGGCATACCCGCCGCGCTGGCGCGAAACCTGCTTGTAGGAACCCGCAGTACGGGGAGCCAGGGGCGGTAGAACAATTTCTGCGAGCAGTTCTTCGGGTTCAAGGACGGTCATGAACGGGCCGACGATGAAATCTTGAGCGCTTAACCAACGCTCGGAGCCTTTGCGTTTAACCAAAACTTTGGCATTTAGGGCCAAACACAGAGCTGGTATCTGGGCTGCCGGATCGGCATGCGCCTCAGCGCCGCCAAACGTGCCGCGGGCGCGAATTTGCGGGTGGGCTATGTAGCCAATGGTCTCGGCGACGATCGGCATCTTCTGCTTAATACCGGCATCATGTTCCACTACGTTGTCGCGGGTCATGGTGCCGATAGCAAATCCGCCTTCAGGCGTGGGCTTGATATAGGCTAATTCAGCGATTTTGTTCAGGTCTACCAGGGCGGAAGGCCGGGCCATGCGGAAATTCATCGCCGGGATCAAGCTTTGGCCGCCTGCGAGGACCTTGCCGGAGTAACCCAGATCGGTCAGATTCTGGAGTGCTTCTTCGGCGGTTTTCGGAGCATAGTACTCAAATGGAGCTGGCTTCATGAATTTATAACCTCCTTACCAGATGCATTACGGGGGTTGGATGGATTAAGGAATGCGTTGTTTCCAAAGCGGCGATTGAATCGTTCCACCAGTCAAAAGCTGATAGGTCATTTGCATATGACCCAGGTGCAGCGCAGTGTGGTCAACCACATGCAACAGCGCCCAACGCACAGGCACATCTTTGCCATCCACCAGACGGAATAATTCCAACGCGCCGGGTGGTAAGGCTGAAAGAACAGCTGAAGTTTCCTGGGAAGTTTGGTCGATCAGGTTGAAAAGTTCAGTCTGGCTGCTGGCTTTGGTGGAGAACTCGGCCTGGCGGTCGCGAGTGGGTGGTTTGCCCCCAATGACTTCGCCGATCCAGAAGTGTTCTGCGCCAGAGATATGTGCCACCAAAACTGCCAGCGAATTGGTTTGCTCTCCGCCGCCCTGCACCGGACGCCAGTCCAATAGTTCTGGCGCGACTGTTGCGATCAGATTCTTAATCTGACCACGTAAATCTTCCAGGCGTTGCAGGTAGTTCTCGAGTTCAGTCGGCAAACACAACCTCATTATTATCGATGCAGCCCCCCAAAATTACAATCCACGGGGGGCTGCAAATCATCTGATGATTAAGCTTCCTTGAAAGCGACGAAGCGAGCCCACATGGACTCAATTTCCATTGCCTTCTGCAGGAAGCAGCCAATAAAGTATCTGCCGCTCGGAACATTGGCGATTTGGCCGCCCAGGTTTTCTGCATGCACAATATGCCTGGGGAAAAGGTTGTAATGCATGTCCTGGTAGTACTGATCCAGCGGGAACATCTCGTCCCAGTCCTTGCCGAAGTCGCGTTTGAGTTTCTCATTGGCTTCCTGGAAAGTCTTGGGGTGCCACTGGCGCTGAATGGTATTCATCGGGTGGTCAGCAGCCACGCAGTCCACGCCAATCCACTTGATTTCTTTTTCAGCAGCCCAGGCCGAGAAATCGGCGGAAGGCCCTGGGTGCTTGATCATATAGCGGAACTCGTCGGACTCGGGGCTGATCCAGCCGTATTTATACCAGCCGGTCTTGATAATCAGAATGTCGCCTTTCTTCACTTCCACGACCGATTCAATCATTTCGGGGGTGTAGACGCTGGAATTGCTGACCTTGTCGGAAATGTCGGCAACCACACCAGGGCCGATCCAATCTTCGAGCGGAGTCTCGCCGATGGTACGCCCACCGGGATAGAAGTGTTTTTCGCCGTCCATGTGGGTGGCCAGATGGATTGAAGCGTTGCAGATCGAACCATTACGGCCCATGCCGTAGTGGAAACCGGCACCGCGTTTGAAGTATTTGACGGACAGCGGTTCGTAGTTGGCCCACTGGGGTGACTGTACCGAGAAGGGTACGGTCATGTCAAACATCTGGGATTTCTCTAATTCGGCGAAGAAATCTGCTTCCTTCACGCCGAAGGGGGCTGTCCAACCGACAACCCGCGACCAGGCTGCTTCCACTTCCATGAAGGGAATGGGCATGACGGTCAGCCAGGCACGTTTGCCCTTCAACTTGTCGATATCGCCCACGATCGCCTCGACGAAGATCTTGTGGTGCTTCGGCAGGGTTATGTGGGTCATTTCATAGTACCAATCCTGCGGGAACATTTCATCCCAGGTCTTGCCGTAGTCTTTGATGAGTTTGGCTTCAGCCTTCTTGAACTCGACCTCATGCAGGCGGCGAATGGGGGTGTTCATGGGATGCTCGAAGCAGCCGCAGTCCACGCCAACCCATTTGAAGTCCATGTCGATCACCCACTGGAAGAACTCGGGGGAAGGACCTGGGTGACGGACAAGGAAACCGAATTCTTTGTTCTCCACGCCGCCCTGGGATTTTGGATTTTTGATGTCGGGCTGATCGTAGGAATAGCGGTGATAACCGGTGTTGATGATCAGAACATCGCCTTTTTTTACTTCGGCCTTTTTCATGATCATTTCCGGGGTGTACAGGCAGTAATCCGACATCTCGTCCGAGATATCGACCACCACGCCTTGTCCGGTCAGATCCGTCAGGGGAATGTCGCTGATGCGGCGTCCGCCGGAGTGGAAAGAGGTCTCTCCCACCAGATGGGTACCGACAGAATTGCTCCAGTTGAGGATTTGGCCGTTAGCGCCTGCCCCGCCGCCGTAGGCGCCAGTGACGCGTTTGAAGAAATGCACTTCCAGGGACTTATCGCCGGGGAAGGGCGGAGTGAAAATGCTGCAACCCTGGGTCAGGTCGAACATCTTTGCATCTGCCATCATCTTAATAAATTTTTCACGATCCATGGATCCCTCCGTTGATGGAAATATATGAATCAAATACCGTATTTATCTGCAAAAGCCACCAGCGCATCTTCGAACAGGCTCATCGGAGCCGAAACAACCCCGGCACCAACCTGCCCCACTCCCGGATCCTTGTGAGCTACGCCTGTATTAACCCGGGGTGTGATCTGTTTCTCGACCACCTTGCGGATATCAACACCGGTTGGCGTACCGCGGAAGTCAAGGAATGGAATGGTGAACATTTTATGTTCTGCGAAGGTGATTTCGTACATATCGAGCGTGGTTTTAATGGCATCCTGCGGGGTGCCGCCAATGAAAGTCACCAGGGCGGGAGCAGTAGCCATGGCAAAACCGCCGATTCCGGCTGTCTCGGTGATTACACTGTCGCCGATATCGCGGCAGGCATCCGCTTCGGTAAAACCGGGGAAGTAAAGTGCTTTAACAATGGGGGATTGCGCCGTAAACCAGCGGTCGCCAAGACCACTGACGCGCAATCCAAAGTCGGTGCCGTTGCGGCACATGCAGGTGACGATGGTCGATCCTTCCACATTGTGTCCAGCATCTGCCATAGTCTTGCAGCCCGCCATGACCGGGTTGAGGATGGTCAGGGCATTTTCGCCCATGAAGCGCAGAATTTCAGCAGCGATCGCGGGACTCTTGGCTACGGTGGCTATTGCCGGAGCCAATATGGAGGCGAACAAAATCGAGGCTGCGTCCAGACGGTTGTGGCCGTCATCACCCATGTGCAGGGCCTTGCCGACCATTGTGCGAATATCAACCCCGCCTAGTAACTTAATAGCGGCATCCAGCGTAGGAGCATACACATCATTTAGCCAACGCATGCGGTCAATGACATCCTGGCTGTACGCACCCATGCGCAGCACCTTGCCGCGGCCTTCGTTCATGCCAGAATAGGCTTTGTTGCCGTGGGTCTGGTTTTCAACGATGAAAACCGCCATCGAGGGCGAGATAACTCCCGCCATAGGGCCAACTGCGGAGTGGTCGTGGCAAGGGGCGAATTTGATCTGGCCGGATTCGAGAATTTTGTAAGCTTCTTCGGCTGTCTTTGCACGTCCCTCAAAAATCAAAGCCCCAACCATGGCGCCTTTTATTGGGCCAGACATTCGTTCCCAGGTAATCGGGGGACCGGCATGTAAGAACAGGTCATTATGCATACCAGGAATAACGTCGATTGCCAGCGCTGTGCCGACCACGACCGGCCGCGCTTCCATGAAGGCTTGCACTACTGTTTTATTCGCTTCGGTAATATTGATCATCATTTTCTCCGTAGTCGATCCGGGCTATTCGTATTGTTTCATGCGATCGAGAATACCAATGAGCTTCTCATTGCCGCCGGCAGTCGGGCGCCAATCGAGTTGTACGGTGGGCGTCCCCTGGACCTTCAGGTTCTCGTAGAACGATTCAAGACCGATGTTGACCGCTTCCAGAGGTTTCTTGAGGACGGCCAGATCGACGGGAGTGGCTTTTGCCTTTTCAGCAACCACTTCGCCATTCAATCCCTGAAGAATCGCGCCAACATAGCGAACGACTTCTTCGTTGCTCGTGTGAACCCAGGCACCGGCTTTCTTGAGCGGTTCGATCTGAGCACTCAACTTTTGCGGATCCTCTTCGGTGCCGGTAACGACGACTGCAACTTCCAGGTATCGGCCGCCTTGTTTAGCAATGTCCTTGGCTTTTACGATAGCCGGGGCAATTTCACTGGCAGGATCTTCATGAGAACCGAAGCCAATAACCACATCCATCATGATGACGGCGACTTCCGGATCCTTGGCTTCATCCAGCAGGCGGCGGATGCGCAGTTCGTTATCCATCATCGGGTGCAGGCGGCCCACGGTGAACTCGTCTTCGCCCAGGTCAACAATGGTATGCTCGACACTCGTCAGAGCATCCACGAGTTTATTGGCTTTGTTGATGGGGGCGTTGGCATAGACTTTAGGAATGTATTCGGTCAGAAGGTACTGGGCTTCGTAGGCCAAAGTGCCGCCGGAGAACAGACCGCGCAGGTATTTCTGTCCTTTGACAAAACGGTTCAGGCCGAGGTCCGGGGCTACGTAGGGGTCTGGCGGATTTTTCACCAGGTCAACCGCGATGGCTGCAGCATCATCCAGACCAGCGGCAAAATACAGATTGCCCGAGTGGCGCGAGATGGGGGTGCGGCCGATAAAATTGACCACCACCGGTTTGCCGGCCTTGCGAGCCTGCCTTAGTACTTCTTCGGCTACGGTGGGGGATGGCGGTTTGGAGACCAGACAAATAACCTTGGTTTCCGGATCCCGGATTAAAGCGTCGAGGGCCATCAGGAAGGTCACGCCGCCAATTTTTTCGGACAAATCGCGTCCGCCGGTGCCAATACCGAAAGTCAAGCCGCTGCCAAGCTGGTGGATGCGCGCAGAAACCTGCTGTAAGCCGGTGCCAGCCGCGGCGATCAGGCCGATGGGACCTTTGCGAACTTTGTTTGCGAAGCCAAGGCCGATTCCGTTGATGATGGCGGTGCCGCAATCAGGGCCCATCACCAGCAGGCCCTTCTCGGCGGCTTCGGCCTTCAATGAAATTTCATCTTCGACCGACACGTTGTCACTGAATAGGAATACATGCTTGCCGGCTGCCATCGTCTGGCGGGCGACGCGTGCGGCATAGCGGCCAGCTACAGAAATCAGCACCCAACTGGATTCAGGAAGCATTTCACTGGCCGCCTCCAGCGTGCGGGGACGGGCGGTGGCTTCTCCAGTGTCTTTTCGGGCAGCCAAGAGTTCATCCACTTTTGCGATGGCTTCTTCAGCAATCTTTGGGTCGTCAGAGCTGACGACGATAACCAGGTCGTTTTCACGCGAGTTGATTGCCTCAGGTGATAGCAGGTCAACGCGTGCCAGCAGTTCTTTGTTGGTTTCAGTGCCCATAATTACACCGGCATCTTCAACACCTGGCAAATTTGCCAGCGTACGCTGCAACTGCATCAAACGCGCTGAGTCGTAATAAACGCCAGACCGTACTTGGGTCTTAATCACTGCCATTTTTGTTTCTCCTGATTAAATCGTGATAAATGGAACAATTGACTTTGAAAAGTCAAGTGTTCCATGCCAACAGTCATTTCCGGGTCATGCTTCATTAATGGGTGGTTGAAATTGTTATCAGTGGAGCGGGATTACAGAAAATCAGTTTTCAGGCAGCAATGTGCCTGCAAGTTGAGGAATTATTGAAACCGATAAGCAGCTGTTTTCCAGGTTGTGGTTGTTTGACAACCACAAAAAAAGTATAACACGTTCAAAATCGAGCGTCAACGAACTATGCCTGGAACCGATCTCTTGCCGGTTGCTTTTCCTCAGGGGAACGAGGTGGAGCATTCAACCCGATAAAGGTGCGGAGGAAGTGGAAGCGATGAAGCAGCAATAGCCCCCGCACCCCTATCCGGTTGAAAAATTCCAGGCTGTGAAAAAATCAGCAGCCTGGAGGGATTAGCGATGTTAAATTTCGGGATTTTCCTGAACGCGCAGAACCTCGTTGGCCTTCTTGACTTCGTCGGTCACATTGAAGTTCAAGTCGGTGCTCATCATGCTGACCAGGTGGTTCTTAAGCTGGCGCTGCCAGGATTCCTGGGTGACGACGAAGACCTTGGCACCGCCCAGCTCGTGCTGGTATTCAGGCCACATTTTGGTGGGTTGAGCCATAGCCAGTCCAGCCATGCGCCAGCCGTTGTAGCTTTCGAAGGTGGTCCACCATTCTTTGGCCTTGAGCAATTCCATGGCGTAGTAGGTCTTGGCGTAGTACATTGCCCAGCCCACGCGTCCGCGGCGAGAGAAGGCCATGGTATGCAGGCTGATAGCGCGGTCCTGGTCCCAGGCACGGCCGTTGGCGAAACCGACGAACTCGCCGTCGATGAGACCAAGGATGGTGAAGGGGTCCTTCAAGCGTTTACGGCGCACAGCCAGGATTTCTCCATAGACACGCACGCCCACGATATCATAGAAGTCTTTCTCAATCTTCATGACTTTTCCCATGAAGGGCAACAGCACATCGATGTCGCTGTCAACCATGGAACGCAGGTAAAGGGTGCGGCCGTCCTTGAGTACGACCGAGGCATCCGGCCAGACGGGCATGTCCATCGAATAGCCCTGCAGCAAACCTTCAAGCTCACCAACGTCAACTTTCATCTCTTCAACGCTGGCTGTAATGGGGAGAGGTAATTTCATTCTAACGAACTCCTTGAGTAAAAATGATGGGTAAAACAGGGGTGATAAAGTGTTGCGAGCCAGCAATTTTTTCAAAAGCTGGCCCCCAGAAATCATTGGTTTCCCGAAGCGAGCGCGATCGTCAGCCTTGAAACGAATCGTTAATGAATGACGTAAAAATAAATAGGTTGCCGGATTGGAGAACGACTTAAATTTTATCATTTCAGGCAATGGTTTTCAATTCACCCTTGTAATTATTCAAACGGACAACTGTCACGAGTATTGTCTGACAGGTTCAATTTAAGAGGCTTAAACTGATCCGTGGTCACCAAAATCAAGAAATTATAGTAGATAGTATTGTAATTTAGACTATCATCCAATATAATGGACGATATGCCAACCGACCCATTAACTTCGAGCGCTGAACGAACGCTCCGCCTGGTTGAACTGCTGCTGACCGAAGCCGAAGGCCTGACTCCGCAGGAAATGCTCAATGTGCTGGGTACTTCGCGCAGTTCGTTGTTCAACTTGCTGCGCCGGCTGAAATCTCTGGGGTATATCGACCAAAATGAACGCCGCGGACGTTATCGCAGCGGCCCCCGTCTGCAAGCCTGGCGCACCACGCCAACCGATTCGATGGAAAATCTACTCTCGGGCTTCTACCAGGAAGCTGGACGCCAGAGTTGGCCGGAAACCCTGCTATTATGCGTTCCTGCCCCGGAAGGCACATTAATTTTAGGCCAGGTGGAGACCAACCAACCGGTGCGCAGCGTGTATTCACCCGGCGAGGTCAACAATGAACTGGAAGCGGTCACTCTGGCATTGCAGGCCGACCCGCCCGAAGAAGTAAAGACCAACGGCTTTGCGGTCACCAACCCGCTGCAATTGTTCGAACTGGCGTTACCGATTTGCCCGGATGGCAGCCTGCCGCAGGCCGCTTTGCTGCTCTCAGCCCCTGCATACCGCTGGACGCATGATTCTCTGATCGAGGTCTGTCTGCCGGAGCTGCGAGTGATGGCTGCCCGGCTGTCCTACCGCCTTGGCGCGACGACCTACACCCCGTATCATGGAGCGCAACATCCGCTGATGGGTCCTGAATCCACGTTGGGTGCGGAGGAACTGAAAGAATTTCTGGAGGGTCCGTGGACCGCCCGCTTAGCCTGCATTCGACCGGACGGCAAGCCGCACGTTATCCCGGTTTGGCAGTCATGGGAAAACTCCCACTTTATTGTGATCGCCTGGCAGGGATCACAGTGGGCCGATTACCTGCTGCAGAATCCCTCCGTCTCATTGACGATCGACGAGCCCTGGCCTCCGTTACGGCGCGTGGCAGCCCGCGGAACAGCTGTACCCTTATCGGATAAAACCACAATAAAAGAAATCGACCGGCTGGTGCAGCGAATGGGGAAACGCTACCTGGGTGCATCGGCTGCGCCGCTCAAAACGGAAAATGTTCTGCGGGTATTTCAAATTGAGCCCGAGTATCTGCGCGGCTGGCAAGGGCTGCCAGGCTCGGTATCCCCCGCCTCTCGGAATTCTCGATGAACCTGCAGATCGAATCCCTGACACATAAATTTTCCAGCGGCAAGCCGCCGCGTACTGCCCTGTCGGACTTTAGTCTTTCGGTGGATAGCGGTCAATTTGTGGCTTTGATTGGAACCAGCGGCTGCGGCAAGACCACCTTGCTGCGGCTGGTCGGCGACCTTCTGCAGCCCACGCACGGAAGCCTCACTCTGGACGGTCAAAAACCGGCTGAGGTCCGCAAATCGCATGGGATTGCCTGGATGGCGCAAAGTCCGGCGTTGCTGCCCTGGCTGACCGCCCGGCAGAACGTGGCTCTGGCACAGCAATTTATACCCGTCAATGGCCATCCACGACTGTCTGTCGATGGGATACTCGAGCGGGTCGGTTTGAGCGATGTTGGCAATGCCCACCCCTTTACGCTTTCCGGCGGTATGCAGCAGAGGTTAGCGCTGGGGCGCCTGCTGGCTATGGACGCCAGACTGTGGCTGATGGATGAGCCCTTTGCTGCATTGGATGAGATCACGCGCGAACGGTTGACTGCCGAACTGCTGGAGCTATGGCAGCCGCTGCACCCAACGGTTCTGTGGGTGACCCACAACATTTATGAAGCGCTGCGACTGGCGGACCGGGTGGTGGTCTTCACCCCCTCCCCCGGCCGGGTTGCCGCCGATGTGACCATTAGCCTGCCGCGACCGCGCCGCGAGGATGACCCTCGCTTCCAAGAAATTTTATCCAGGCTGCGGTCGGCATTGGCTTACCCATCGGTTGGGCAGGTCACAAGTTGAACGGCAGCCGAAAATCAGGCTGGATCGCACTGGCCATTGTGCTGGTGTTTTTCAGCGTCTGGGAAGCGGCGGTGCGGTTTTTCGAAGTGCCCGTGTATATCCTGCCGGCGCCTTCGCGAGCGCTTGCGACTCTTATCGCCAACCCCAACCTGTACCTTGAGGCTACCGCCTTGACGTTGGGTGAGTCTCTGGCGGGACTGGGAATTGGGGTGTTAGCCGGCGGACTACTGGCGGTACTTTTGATCATGCTGCCCGGCCTGGAAGGCGGGGTGATGACCCTGGCTATTTTGATGAAATCCACCCCTCTGGTAGCCATTGCCCCGCTATTAACTATCTGGCTAGGCTTTGGCGTGGTGCCAAAGATCGTCATCACCGCGTTGATGACCTTTTTTCCGGTGCTGGTAAATGTCCTCAGCGGTCTGCAGCGGGTAGACCCGGCCCTGACAGACCTGTTCCACTCCTGGAATGCATCGCGATGGGAAGTGTTCCGTCATTTGCGCCTGCCGACTGCGCTGCCATTTGTGTTCGCTGCCCTCAAAATTTCAGCTCCGCTGGCCATGATCGGCGCAGTGGTGGCGGAATGGACTGGCGCCTCCGGTGGATTAGGCCGCACCATGTGGCTGGCGTACACCAATCTCAATCTCCCTTACCTGTTTGCCGCGATCTTTATCCTGGCGGCAGCCGGCATGCTGTTATTTCGGCTGCTGGCCTGGCTGGAACGCAAAGTGGTGTTCTGGCTGCCAGCCAATCGGGAAAACTAATATTATTCAAAAGAGGTTTATTTATGCGTAAATTCGTGCTTTTATCGGTTTTATTGCTCCTGACCATTGCTGCCTGCACACCGGTGGTTTCGACTCTCTCCCCCACCGTGACAGAACCCGCGCCAGTGGAAGTTGAAGCGACTTTCACCGCCGCCGCGCCTGAGCCGACCCCCACCGCGGTTGAATTGATACCCATGACTTTCATGGCGGGCTACAAACCGCAAGCCAACCTGCCATTTGTGGGTGTGTATGTTGCCAAGGCCAAAGGTTTCTTCGCAGAAGAGGGGTTGGACGTTACTGTGGAGCATTCGGCCGGGCAGGGGCAGCATTTGCAGCTGCTGAGCGCTGGCACGGTGCAGGTGACCAATCAGGATGCGGCAGTGCTGCTGCAGCGGCGGGCAGACCCCGGTTTACCGCTGGTGGCATTTGCCTTGATCGGTCAAAAAGGGCAGCAAGCTTACGCAGCCCTAAAATCTTCCGGCATCGAATCGCCCAAGGATTGGGAAGGGCACACTGTAGGGTATAAAGGCACACCGCCGCCGGATCTGTTCGCACTGCTTTCAGCCGCTGGTGCGGATCCAGAGAAAATTGAACTGGTCAATGTGGGCTTTGACCCGCGCCTGTTGACCGAAGGTACGATCGATGTTTACCCGGTTTTCAAATCCAACGAGCCGTTCATGATCGAGTCGTGGGGCTATGAGCTCAATTTATGGGCTGCCGAGGATTACGGCGTACCCAGCCTGGGTTTGACCTACGTCACCAGCGAAGACATCCTGCGAAATCAGCCAGAATTGCTGACACGTTTCCTGCGCGCTGCCTTACGCGGGATTCAGTACGCGGCGGAAAACCCGGCTGAAGCCATTGATATTACATTGACCTACACCGGACCAGAAACCGACGCCGCTCATATGCGCTTCATGCTGGATGCCGAGTTGGTGGACGCGCAATCCGATTTGACAACCGAAAATGGTTGGGGCTGGCAAACTGCGGAACAATGGCAGGCGCTAGCGGATATGCTCAAGGCGCAAGGATTGCCTGTAGAAGAAGACATTAACGGCGCCTTCACCACTCAAATCCTGGAAGCTGCCCGCGAAAATTAATTTTCCACGACACATTACACGTTGCAAAGTATCGCATTCGATGAGTAATAACGACTGGTAAGATTGCCGTGTGTGGTACACTTGTTTTGACCACAGCGGCAGTTTTATATAGCTGTGGGTTACCGCTACCATTCATGGTCCCTACCAGGCTCCCCTGAATGGTTTTTCTTATAAGGATGTAGCTAAAATGCGCTGGGTTCGGGATTATAAGCCGCAACCATCACAAGACCGGTTGTTCAAGACAGCCTTGGTTATCACCATCGCCGGAAACGTGTTTTTGGCGGTTCTTAAAGGCGTGGCTGCCTATTATTCCGGATCGGTAGCTTTATTCTCCGATGCCGCCAATTCGGTCTCGGATGTTCTGTACTCGATCATGATGGTCATCGGGCTGTACATGACGCTGCGTCCGCCCGATCTCAGCCACCCGCAAGGTCACAGCCGCTTCGAACCTTTGGTTGGGTTGATGGTGGCCTTCTCGATGGCCTATGCTGGTTATGAAGCCGGCAGCACTTCCATTGAACGCTTCGTCCAGGGCGGTCTGGCGGTTGAACCGGGGTTGCCGACTTTGACACTGGTATTCAGTGCCTTGCTTAAGGTCGGCATGTTCATATCAATTCGAAGAATATCACGGCAAGTGAGCAGCCCCACCTTACGCACGACCGCTCAAGACAACCTTAATGACGTTTTCACCTCGATGGCGGCCTTCATCGGTGCTTTTGGATCCAGCTTGATTCACCCTTTAATGGACCCGATCGCCGGTATTCTGGTAGCGGTATGGATCTTCCGCTCGGCTTTCAATGCGGCGCGCGAACACCTCAACTTCCTCACGGGCGCTGGTGCTTCGGAAGAATTACGCCTGAAAATCATTCAGACGGCCGAATCGGTGCCGGGCGTCCTGCGGGTGCATCACCTGATGACCGAATATTCCGGTCCGCGATTGGTGGTGGATTTGCATGTCAATGTCAATGGGGATACGCCCCTGCGCGATTCACACGTAATTACCGACCTGGTAATGGAAAAACTGGAAGCCCTGCCGGATGTCGATCGGGTGTACGTCCACCTTGAACCTGACGACTGGATTGATTAATTCATTCAGGAGCACTCCCATGCGCATGTCTCAGCTTTTTTCACAAACCCTGCGGGAAGCCCCCGCTGAAGCCCAATCCGAAGGATTCGCGCTATTGGTCCGCGCCGGTTTCATTCGCCAGATTGCTGCCGGAATATTTGCCACTTTGCCTCTGGGATTGCGCGCCATTCGCAAAATCGAAACCATCCTGCGCGACGAGATGAATGCCATCGGTGGGCAGGAATTGAGCATGCCGGTTGTGCTGCCGGCTGATTTGTGGAAAGAAACCGGACGATGGTCATCGGTTGGCGCCGAGTTAGCCCGGCTGAAGGACCGCAACGAGCGCGACCTGGTGCTGGCGATGACTCATGAGGAAGCTGTTGGCGATTTGGTGCGACGGGAAATTCAATCCTACAAGCAGCTGCCAAGGTTGATATACCACATCCAGACCAAGTTCCGCGATGACCCCCGCCCGCGCGCCGGCTTGATCCGCGTGCGCGAGTTCAGCATGAAGGACAGCTACTCGCTGGATAGCTCCTGGGAGGGGCTGGACAGTCAATATCGCGCCCATTACCAGGCGTATTTCAACATGTTCCGCCGCTGCGGGCTGCCGGTGATCGCCGTTAAAGCCGATACCGGCATGATGGGCGGTCATCTGGCGCACGAATTCATGTACCTCAATCCAATCGGCGAGGACACCATCATCATTTGCCCGCAGTGCGGGTATACCGCCAACCGCCAGGTGGCGACAACGCAAAAACCGACTCCGGCAGTCGAGACGCCACTGCCGCTGGAAAAAGTGCACACACCCAACACAAAAACGATCGCTGATTTAGCCGGATTTTTACAAATTCCTGAATCGCGCACCGCCAAAGCCGTATTTATGATGGCCTCCATTCCCGCCGATAAAACTTTGAGCGACCGGCTGGTGATGGCGATCGTGCGCGGTGATATGGAACTGAACGAAACCAAGTTGAGTAATGCCGTCAACGCCAAAGAATTGCGTCCGGCGACTGAAGAAGAGATTCTGGCGTGCGGCGCAGTGCCTGGCTTTGCCTCGCCGTACGGCTTGAAGAATGTGCTGGTGGTAGTGGATGATCTGGTCGGTGTCTCGCCCAATTTGGTGGCCGGCGCCAATCAGGTGGATTACCACTTGAAAAACGTCAATTTCGGACGAGACTACACCACTCCGTATGTTTCGGATATCACGGCCGCGGCTGCTGGCGAAGCCTGCCCGGATTGCAGCTCTGCGCTGAAGGCGGAACGGGGTGTTGAGGTCGGCAATATCTTCAAATTGGGCACCTGGTTCTCGCAGGCGCTTGGCTGCACCTTCCAGGACGAAAAAGGCGAGAATCAACTGGTGATAATGGGCTCGTACGGCATCGGGCTGGGACGCTTGCTGGGCTGCGCCGCCGAAGACCATCACGACGCCAACGGTCTGACATGGCCGATGACCATTTCACCTTTCAGCGTTCATCTGGTGCTGCTGCCTGGGAAAAATAATCCGCTTCCGCATGAGACAGCGGACGCACTTTTCGAGCAGCTGCAGGCCGCTGGCATCGATGTGCTATACGATGACCGCGATGAGAGCCCCGGGGTGAAATTCAACGACGCCGACCTGATCGGCATCCCGCTGCGACTGACGGTTTCAGCCCGCTCGCTGGAAGCCGGCGGCGTGGAAGTCAAACTGCGCAGCCACACCACCCGCGAGGTCATCCCGTTGGACCAGGTTGTGGATCACGCCAAGCAAGCCCTGAGTGGACTGCACCAGGAAATCCAGTCAACGGTTAGCCCGGTGACCTATCGCGAGTGATCGGAAAACAACACGTGTTCGAGCAGGAACTGCTCGATGCGCGTGAACATATCCTTAAGGTTTTCCGGCTGACGGAAGCCGTGGCCCTCACCGGCATACACCTGGAACAGATGCGGCACATGATTGGCGCGCAGCCGTTCCACGATGGACTGCGACTGATTGAGCGGCACGGCGGTATCGGCGTCGCCGTGGAAAATGGCCAGCGCATCCCGGATTTTGTCGGCTTGAAATAAGGGCGAACGTTCCCGGTAGGTGTCGGCGGCCTGCGGCAGCTGACCGACCAGGCGCTCGTCGTAATGCTGTTCGAATTTATGCGTTTCCAGCCCCAGGGTGAACAGGTTGCTGACCGGATACAACGCTATGCCGGCTTTGAATACACCGGGGAACTGTGCCAGTGAATTTAAGACGGTGAAACCGCCGGCGCTTCCGCCCATGATGGTCAT
>DATBWK010000065.1:0-8409 GCA_036514835.1 Bellilinea sp. | reverse complement strand
ACGGCGCTCAACACACCTTCGCTGGTTGTTTCAGTCCCCCCCACTTCACCGGCTGCAGCTGATGCCACTGCCACCTCCTCAGCGGTGAATAGCACTCCGCAGAATAGCACCGCGTCACAACCACAGGCGGAAGTGCCGCACAGTACGGTGGCTGCCGATGACCCCCTGGTGATCGCCACTGCCCTGGAGTTTCCGGCTGAAGATACCAATCTGATGGGTTACCTTTCGCGTCCGGCATCCAGTGAGCCCGCCCCCGTCATTCTGGTATGCCATGAGAATCGTGGACTAACCCCGCACATTCAGGACGTAACCCGCCGGTTGGCAAAGGCAGGTTATGTGGCCCTGGCAGTTGACCTGCTCTCCCGTCAGGGAGGTACTGGCGCCATGGACAGCGGCGACGTTCCCGGAACCCTCGGCAATATCTCGCCGGACACCTTCGTTCAGGATTTTCTGGCGGGTTGGCGCTACTTGCAGGAACAAAATTTTGCGCTGACTGAGCGGGTAGGCATGACAGGTTTCTGTTTTGGCGGCGGCGTCACCTGGCGAGTCGCCACCCAGATGGCTGAGCTTAAAGCAGCGGTCCCGTTTTACGGACCACACCCGGAAATCAGCGATGTGCCCAACATCCAGGCTGCGGTCCAGGCAATTTACGGCGAACGCGATACGCGCATTAACGCCGGCATCCCGGCCATTGAAGCTGCCATGCAGGAAAATGGCAAAATTTTTGCCAAGATTATCTACCCGGATAGCGACCATGCCTTTTTCAATGATACAGGCACCCGCTATAACCCCACCGCTGCCCAGGATGCCTGGAAACAATTGCTGGCCTGGTTCCAGCAGTATGTATAAGATCTGGTCGTAAGGAAGGATCGTTTAATATGCTCAACCTTAACTCAATCATGATCGGGACCAAACAACTCAAAGTAATGGCGGCCTTTTACGAGAAAGTCCTCGAAAAACCCGCGGAAATGTCCGATGAAGAATATGGATTCTTTGGCTGGCAGGCGGGGGCAAGCTACTTTTCCCTGCTGGACCACTCGGAAATGATGGGCCGCACCAAAGATCCCGGGCGAGTGATGCTTAATTTTGAAACCTCGCAAGTCAAAGAGGAATTTGAGCGCATCAAAGCCCTGGGTGCAGCCGTTATCAAGGAGCCGTATGAGATGGAAGGCGGCTGGATCGCCACCCTGGCGGACCCCGACGGAAATTACTTCCAACTCGTCACGCCCATGGAGGTGTGACCCCTTTCCGCGTGGTTCCCATTAACACAGAGTAGGACAGGCCTGGCTGCTTAAAAACGGCTGGGCTCGGACAATGTCTGGCGCATGTCAGCAGTTGTCTTGCGCAGACAAGTTCTGATGAGATGAAAAGGAGAAACACAATGAGAAAGTTGGTTGTCAACACGTTTTCTACCCTTGACGGCGTAATGCAAGGGCCTGGCGGACCGCCGGAAGATCCCACCGGCGGCTTTACCCATGGTGGATGGTCGGTCAACTACTGGGACGATAGCATGAATCAACTCATGGGCGAAGCTATGTCACAACCATCAGAGATTCTGCTGGGCAGAAAAACCTATGATATCTTTGCTGCCCACTGGCCGTATTCCACTGAACCCGGCGCTGACCAGCTCAACGCTGCCAAAAAGTATGTGGTCTCGCGAACGCTCGATAAGGTGGACTGGAACAACTCAACCCTGATCAAAGGCGATGTCGTCCAGGAAATCAAGAAACTCAAAGCCCAGGACGGACCAGAATTGTTGGTGCACGGCAGCAGCAATCTGATCCAGACATTACTCAAACACAACCTGATTGACGAGTACCGCATCTGGATATTCCCGCTCGTGCTTGGCAAAGGCAAACGCTTGTTTGACCAGGGAACAATCCCCTCCGGTCTGAAGCTTAAGTCGATTAATCACTCCGGCTCAGGGGTCATCATGGCCTTTTATGAGCCTGCCGGAGAGATCAACATCGGGACATTTGAGCTAGCCGCTCCCTCGCCGGCAGAACAGGAAAGACGTAAGAAGCTGGCAGCCGAAGGTTAGCGGTTTTCAATACAAAATGAAATAGTGCGCTATTACGCCTTATCGGTATAATAACGCGCTATTTCTTTCTATTCCTTCTTCGGCGCTTTTTCGGCGTTGACCTACAACCCAACCCCGTCGCTGACCAGCTCAATTTGACCTTGTTATGGTAGATATCGCACCGTTGGAAGCCGACTAATTTTCTACATAACCCGCTCCGGCTATGCCGGAGCGGGCATTAGGTAAGTGTTTATTATCAGAGATTTAGCGTGTTGCAAAGAAGATGTCAGAGACGCCTTCGATGCCTGCTCGCGTGGTACCAAATAACAACATTGCCCCGTCCCAGGAGAGGGAAGGACGGCTCTCGCTCGCAACGCTATTCACATTCGCACCCAGATTGACTGGCGTCGACCATGGGACCGCGATTGAATCCCTGCTTGCGCTCCAGATATCGAAGCTACCCTGTCCACCCGCCCGGTTGGAGGCGAAAACGATTTCCAGTCCATCCCTGCGGACATATGGCTGCATATCATCGGCATCGCTATTCACACCGCTGACAAGATCTGCCGGACCGAACGACCAGCCGCCAACCATCGAGCTCTGGTACAGGTCCATACCGCCAGAACTATCCACTCTGGCGCTGGAGAAAAAGAGCGTTGGTGGACCAACCTCAGCGAATACAAGGACCGGTCCTGCTTCGTCCGCGGAACTATTAACATCGCACCCGAGATTCTCAGGCGCTAGCCATCCGCGCTCCGGGTTATAACGGGTCATATAGATATCCGAGCCGCCGCAACCATCTGGACGGTTGGAGACGAACAAGAACCCATGCCCATCCTGCATCGGCGATGGACAAAAATCATTCGCGGAGCTGTTGATCGGCACACCCGCATTGACGGGGGTTCCGAACGGTTCCTCGGAGCTGGACCGGTCAGCGACCCAAATATCGATACCTCCTTGACCGCCAGGCCGGTTTGACGCCATATATAACTGCAAGCCATTTCTGGACAGATTTGGACAGCCATCCTGATATGGTGTATTGAGTTCGGTACTGGTCCCTGGAATCGACTCCAGGCTTGCGGCTGACCCCCAGGGAGGAAACGATGGCGCCGCAAAAACCGGCCCCACCGCCACCAGGAGGGTAAAAACCACTAGAAGTGAACGAAATAATCGGCTACGGATCATGTTACACCCCTTTCAAATGTACCTGTAGTTTTATTGATTGATCACACTTAATATTTTGCCAGTGGGATCGTCACGGATAATATCTTCATGTCCGTATCCGTCACTCGAAACACCAAACCCCCTGGCTGGCATTAAAGAGGCGCTGGTCCTCCATGCCTCAAAAAATTGGCTGCTTCCTTGATTAGACCTGCAACCAAAGCAAACCTTCCGTAATGGATGTTTCACATATCGGACTCCTTCAGCCGAGTGGGATTTACGCGGGTTTCGCGCACCGGCTTGATGGTCCTATATTAGCTATGTGAAAGCTGCTTAATTTGCCATTTTCTACCAGAATTCTCCAAAATTAATCAAAACGTGCTCTTTTATTCAAAGAGAAGGTTCAGGCGTCATCATGGCCTTCTATGAGCCTGCCGGAGGGGTTAATATTGGAACTTTTGAGCTGGCCCCTCCCTCGCCGGCCGAACATGAACGACGCCAGCGGCTGGCAGAGGAAGGACGAGGCAAAAAGCTAAAGGGTAAAGCGTTCACCATCTGGAACAATAGAAAGATGGCGTCTCTTGTTCGGTTACCGTTCAGTTTTGACAATTAATTCCAATCCTTCCAATACGAAGGCCTGATACTTTTTGGAAGAATCGAAATTATCGAGGATAAATTCCGAGTCAATCAGAGCCCAGTTGCGGTCACCAATCCATTCAAGATAATTCGAGTATGGCCATTCAGATAGGTTAGCGACCAGGCCATCCTTTAGCGGATTGTAATGAATATAGCGGCACAGGTGCAGCAGGTGTGCATCTTGCTGAACCAGTTTTACCTGGTAGGGGGCTTCGAATAAAGTGCCGTGATGGTTATACCATTGGTTATAGGCTTTTGAATAACTATTGAAGACGCGTTGTGGGAGAAGCCCAGCCGGAAATTCTCCATCTTGCCTGACTAGAAAATGGTAATGGTTTGGCATCAAGCAATACGCAATAATGGTTAGCTGAAGAGATGCAGAATACTTTTTGACTTGACGAATTACAAATAAATAATTTTCATTTTCTCTGAAGATTGGGGACCGATCGTGTCCCCGATTATAAAAATGGTAGTAACACCCAGGGAGATATGGAGGGCGAGCCTTTACCATATGAACTCCAAAGTAAAAAATTACAGCGGATAAACTAATTTTACAAGAAATTAACTAACGCTGGGTGCGTTGCACCTGGCTAACAAACAGGATACTCTTCCCTGGATTAAGGTGCGATGCACCTGGTTTTTATAAGACTTTAATATCCACCAACCTACCAGGTTGAAATGCAAGTGCAATGCACCAAAAGCAGGTGCAACGCACTAAGATCAAAACCAGGTTAATGATCTATTCCTTCTTCGGCGCTTTTTCAGCGTTGACCCACAACCCTACCCCGTCACTGACCAGCTCAATTTGGCCGTGAGAATCGGTCGATAGGGCATTGGGCAGGGACGGCGGCGGCGCACCAAAGAAGATGAACTGCACTGGTCTTTGATCGATCCAGGTATCCATATCTACCGAATCATCCACCAGGAGCAAGCAGCCATCCAGTCGCTGGTCGGAGCGTTTAAGCGCCATGGGTGAAAATCCGCCGGGCCAAATGACGCACAGATTCTCGTATTCCAACTGCAGTGCGGCATAATCTTGATCCACCGCCAGCACCTGCAGGATGATGCCCTCATCCAACTGCAGGCGCGCCCCTTCCTCCAACCGAGTGACCGGCGTGGCGCGATCGGCCAAAGCTTGATTGAGATTTTCTGCAACCCGTTTTTCCGGCGGCGCAACCGCCCAAAAAGCTTCTTCCACGGGGAAGCGCTCCACCAGCAACGGCAGTCCCTCCAGGGAATTGGCGCTGGCGGATTGCAAAACCATAGCCTCGAGCTTCCGATCCAGCGGACCAGTCAAGCGGCCGAGATCGCTGCCCAACTGATTCGCACCCGGCGCGCCGCCCACCAGCACCCTGCCGCCGCCTGGCATGGTCAACACCACCGCTTGACCATCTGGTTGATCCAGCACAGTAATATGCAGGCGCTCGTCCGGGCGGCGCAGCACAGCACTCCAGGCTACCAGCGTCACCAACCCCAGGCTGGCAAACACCAGGCCAGGCCTGATTTGCTCCCGCAGCAGCGTCAGCTTCTGCCAACCAAAGGTGATGCCAAACAGCAGCGCATAACAGGCCAGAACCATCCACGGAGTGAATTCTCCAATGGACAAGGCCCCCGCCGGGATGCGAGCCAGCAGTTCTACAATCCGCAAGGTGTAAGCCGCCAACGGCCAGGCCAGCCAGGCCAGCACTTGTCCCAGCCCTGGCAGCATCATACCGGCAATCAAAGCAACTCCACCCAGGACCATCACGCCGGGTTGGACCGGCAAAATCAAAGGGTTGGCCAAAACTGCGCTCAGCGAAAGGCGATTGAAGTGGTAAAGAACTACTGGCAGAGTGGTCGCCTGAGCCGCCAGCGTGAACAGGAAATACTCGCCGACCGGCCCAGCCAGGCGTTTGGCGATGGCATCACCCCAGCGGTCAGCCACCCGGGTTTCAAAAGTTCTTTGCAATGGTTCGCCATATAGAATCAGGCCTAATGTGGCGGCAAAGGACAATTGGAAACCAGCATCCCAGGGCAGCAGCGGGTTGAATGCGCACATTGCCGCGGCGCTCAAGGCTAGCGGTGTCACTCCGCTCGAACCGCGCCCAATCAACCGCCCGAACAACGCCAGGCTGCTCATGATGGCTGCCCGCACCACCGCCGGGTTGGCGCCGACCAGCAGCGTATAGAAGGCAATGGTGACCGCCGCGGTCACCGCTGTCCAGCCGCGCGGCAGGAAACGGCCTAACAGGGAGATCAATAAAGCCGCCAGCACACTCATGTTGAAGCCGGAGATCGCCACAATATGCGCCGTACCGGTATCCTGGAAGGCTTTTTCGATGCTTTCCGGCAGGTCGTGGTCCAATCCCAACAGTACGCCGGAGAGCAGCGCGGCTTCCGGCTGGGGAAAGATGCGGTTGATGGTGGCGTAGGCAAATTGGCGTAATTGATAAATTCGCGCCATCCATGGACTGCCAGCGTTGCTGCCGGTTAGCCGCACACCCGGGTAAGCCAGGTAGGTGTGGATGCCGCGGCGAGCCAGGTAGTCTTTATAAGAAAAATCGGCTTCGTCGGGAGGGTCTGCTGGAATACCCCAAATGACCAGCCGATCGCCATAATGCCATTCCCGCCCCGGGGGCAGACGCAGCAGCGCGTCGCCTTTCACGTGAATGACGCCTGCCCCTTGCGGTTGTATCGATTCAATCCTCACCCTCAGCAGCACTGCGGCTTCGCGTTGGTCGGGGTAATCATTAACCCAGCCCACAAGCTCGGCTTTGGTGGCACCGTTGTAATAGGCCAGATCGGCGGGTTCCCAGATGGGTACCGCGGTCTGCCAGCGCAATCCGCCCAGAAAGAAGCCCGCCAGCACCAGTCCAACCGGCAGCGGCAGCCATCGCCGCAGCAACTGCCAGATGGGCTTATCCCTCAGCCAATGGTTTTCAATGAATGTGAATGTCCCGGCAATGACAGCGGTAACCCCCCAGAACAGAACAGGCAATTTAATTGCCGCACCCGTCAGGATGCCCGCCAAAAACGCCAACGCCAGCCACAACAGCGGCACGTGCTACCCCCGCGGTTCGGACAAGCCCGTCAGGCGCGGTAGAAAGGCCGGGGTGCGGCGTTTATAGTCTTCATACGCCTCGCCGAAATCTTCCAGCAGTTTTTGCTCCTCGAAGATGCTGCCAATCACAAAATAAGCGCTGACCCCAAGGTTGAACGCCATGCGGTTCCAACTGAGCGTCGGATTAGCCCACAGCAGCAGCATGGTGCAGGTGTACAGCGGGTGGCGCACCAGGCGGTACAGCCCGCTGGTTACCAATCGCGGCGGGTGCTGCATCCATGCCGGGTTGACTGCGCGGTCCAGACCGAGGAAGTTTAAGACTCCGGTTTGCAGCACCCCAAAGGCCAGTCCAACCAGCCCAATCACCTGAACCAGCCGGAACCAGCTGGAAACCGGGTAGGGAATACTGTAAATGACCCGGTCGGGCAGCAGAACCACCAGTGCCAATGACGGTAGGAAGGTCAGCCCGCCCAGAATGGAAAAAACCAGCCGGTGCCAGCGCATCGAACCAGGGCCGAAACGCTGCTCGAGCCAGGCTTTGAATCGGCGCGATGCCAGCAGCGAATGCAGAGCGCCGTACAGCGCTAGAGAGAGTAACACCCACCAGAAACCAAGGGTCATTGCCGGAGAATCCTTTGAAGACTATTATAGAGGCGGTTGTTGGATGTGGCCGGGTTAAAAGCAAAATAAAAGGAGGATAGCGGTTATCCTCCTTGAAGACCGTTGAGCGATACGCGTTATTCGGTTGTGGCTAGGTTTACATTCTGGCCAGGCGTCAGCGACAGATTGATTTGGCCGTCGGCGTTTCGTCCGAGAAGTTTCACAGCATACTTACCCTGCGTCAGTTCCTGGGTGGCAGTTCCCTGTTGAGTGCCGGTCAGCAGCGTGACGATTTCTTTATCGGGAGTAACAAGAACCACCTTAAAATCTCCGTCATCCACCGTTGAGTTGAACTCAAAATCAACCTCGCTGGCGGCACTGACCTCTATGATCCAAATGGTCTGAACGCCCGAGAAACCAGTGTAGGCTAGCGCAACGTCTTCGTCTGAATTCGTGGAACCAGTCCGGTTGACAAAGGTATAGGTATCGCCATCCTGAGTAATACCAGCCTCGTCGTCAAAAATCTTCTGCTTATCAGACCCCGCACCGCACCCGAACAAAACCGCCGCTAAAAACAGATTCAAGCAAACCAAACCAAGCATTCTTTTATTCATAGCAACACCCTCTCAATTTAATATCTGCACGTTATATACGCTAATACTTGGAGGATGGTATCAAAATTATCCTCACAAATGCAGAGAGATCAATCATCTGTACTATTTTGAGCTGGCAATCCGTGAAACTCTGTGGTTTTCGGATTTTTCTCCAGAATCCCGGATTTGGGATGGTTAATGGTCTTTATCAAAATGAATTCTGATACAATAGATTAACTTGTCACCGGTTGGTGCTTTGTCCTCCAAACCAGAATCCAAGTAAATAGATAATCGCATATGCCCTTCAAAGCTGGATTTTATTATTCGCTCCACGAAGGGGGGAAGCCGGAGCAAAAGCC
>DATBWK010000064.1:0-8869 GCA_036514835.1 Bellilinea sp. | reverse complement strand
GTCCAGCATCAAATTTAGCACCTGCGCCTGAACCGATACATCCAGCGCGGAAACCGGCTCATCAGCCACCACCAGGCGCGGGTTGAGCGCCAGTGCGCGCGCGATACCGATGCGCTGCCGCTGCCCGCCGCTGAAAGCATGGGGGTAACGCGCCATATATTCCGCGCGCAGCCCCACCAAGCGCAGCAGTTCAGTCACATGGTCTTCCCGCTCCGTCTTCGACTTCATGCCATTGACGAATAACGGCTCGCTGATGATCTCGAAAATGGTCATGCGCGGATTCAAAGAACCAAATGGGTCCTGGAAGATCATTTGCATTTGCGGACGGAAGCGGCGCAGCCCGGCGCGATCAAGCTTCGCCAGGTCTGTCACCTGGTCGGTATTCTCGCGAAACAGGATTTCACCGCTGGAGGGGTCAATGGCGCGCAGAATGCAGCGTGAAACCGTAGTTTTGCCGCAGCCGCTCTCGCCAACCAGCCCCAACGTTTCGCCTTCGCGCACATTGAAACTGACGTCGTCAACCGCGCGCACTTGATTGACCAGTTTGCGCAGCACCCCTTTGTAAATGGGAAAGTATTTCTTCAGATGCCGGACTTCCAGCAATGGTGGTTTAGCAGGCGTGCCTGCCTTCATCTCGAGGGTTTGAAATCCTTCGCTCATCGGTTATTCTCCATGACAGGGGCTGTCTTTCCTGCCTCGTCATACAGGAAACAGCTGACGAAATGGTCTTCGTCCACCTGGATCAAATGCGGCTGGTTGACTTCGCAAATCCCGCGCATGAAGTGCGTGCAGCGCGGGTGGAACGGACAGCCTTTCGGGCGGTTGAATGGGTGGGCAATGGAGCCGGCGATGGTCGGCAGTTTAACCCGCGATTGCATTTGTACGCTCGGGATAGAACGCAGCAGTGCCTGAGTATAGGGATGTTTGGCGTCTTTGAAGATTTTTTGCACCGACCCTTTTTCCATCACCATCCCGAGGTACATCACTACCACCTCATCGGCCATTTGAGCGATCACGCCCAGGTCGTGGGTGATGAAAATAATCGAGGTCTGGCGTTCCTCCTGCAATTTGCGCAGCAACTTGAGGATTTGCGCCTGAGTGGTGACGTCGATGGCGGTGGTAGGCTCGTCCGCGATCAACAGACGCGGATTGCAGCTCAAAGCCATGGCGATGATTGCCCGCTGGCGCAGGCCGCCGGAAAGCTCCCAGGAATAAGAGTCAATTCGCTGCTCAGGCATGGAAATGCCCACTGCGCGGAACACGTCAATGGCGATCTGACGGGCTTCTTTTTTGCTGACATCCTGATGCAGCAGGATGGTTTCCATGATCTGGTTGCCGACGGTGTGCACCGGACTGAAAGCTGCCATCGGTTCCTGCGGGATAAGCGCGATTTCTGCCCCGCGGATGCGCCGCATGGCGCGGCTGTTGCGTCCCAACCGGGTCAGTTCAATCAACTCTTCCGGGCTGTGGGGATCTCCATGGTGTACCCGGCTGCGCAGGGTCACCTTGCCGTTGACGATTTTAGCGCCTGGTTCCAGGATTTGCAGGATGGCTTTCATGGTGACGCTTTTGCCGCAACCGCTTTCGCCAACAATGCCAACCACCTTGCCGGGCTGCACATTAAAGCTGACGCCGTCGACGGCGCGCACCGTGCCTTCATCCATGAAAAAATACGCCTTTAAGTCTTCAACCCGCAACAGCGGTTCATTCGCCAGGTTGCCAACAGCGGTTGTGATTGTTTGGGTTTGAGTAACCATTAATATTCCTTTCCCGCTAGTGGCTGTAGGGATCGGCAGCGTCGCGCAAGCCGTCGCCTACCAGGTTGAATGCCAACACTGCCACGATCACGATCAAGCCTGGAATGAGCAGCCAGGGTGCCAAAGCCAGGGTTTGAATATTCTGGGCTTCCTGCAGCATCACGCCCCAACTGATGGCTGGCGGGCGCATGCCCAACCCAAGGAAGCTAAGCGAGGTCTCGGTGACAATCATGACCGGGATCGCCAGCGTGCTGGTGGCGATGATGTGACTGGTGAAGGTCGGTATCATGTGCTTGAGAATGATGCGGGCCTGGCTGGCGCCCGACAGTTCGGCTGCCAGCACAAAATCCTCTTCGCGCAGCGACAGGAAACGACCACGCACCTCGCGCCCAAGCGTGGTCCAGCCGCGCAGCGCCAGAATGATAGTGATGGCAAAGAATACTTTTTCTGGCGACCAGGTGCGCGGCAGTGCCGCGGTCAATGCCAGCCAGATAGGAATAGTCGGCAGCGATTGCAGTAGTTCGATCAATCGCTGGATGATGTTATCAATCCAGCCGCCAAAATAACCGGAAATGCCGCCAAGCAGCAAGCCCAGCACCACGCTGACAATTACCGAAATCATGCCAATCGTCATGGAGATCTGGGTGGCAAAAGACAGGCGTGACCATTGGTCTCGTCCCAGGCGGTCGGTGCCAAGCAGATACACCTGACCTTCCTTTTCCGGATCAACGCTGCTGACCAGATGAAACTTACTTTCGAACAAGCCAAGTACGGAATAAGAAAACCCTTTGCCAAAGAATTTGACGTAGGTTTTTTGGGTTTCATCCGTGGTCCACAGCATTTTGAGCGTGACCGGATCGCGTTTACCTTCCACGCCAGGTACCCAGGGTTTGATTTTGCCCTCGTCCAGCCAGTGGATGCTCTGCACGGGAATAAAAGCCAGCCGGGCGTTGGTAGCTTCCGGATCCATGGTGGCAAAGAAGTCCGGAACCAGTACAACCAGCAGCAGGACCAGCAAAACCACGGTGCTAAATACCGCCAGTATGTTTTTGCGGAAGCGCCACCATACCAGCGTCCAGTTGGAGGCAATCGAAATGCGTTCCTCTTCCTGGGTGGTGATCAGCGGCTCGTCATGGATCGGAACGGGTGAGGCCGGGGAAGCAATTTCGGACTCGATTGTTTTCACTGGCTGGAGGCCTTCTGAAGGCAAGGAATTGGGTTCTATGATGGTCATGGTTAGACCTTCTCCATCCGGATGCGCGGATCCAGCCATGCCAGGAGGATGTCAGAAATCAGCGTACCTATGATAGCCAGGAAGCAGTAAATCATTAAGATAGCTCCAGCCAGGTACATATCCTGGTTAATCAAGGATCGCAGCAGTAACGGCCCAATATTTTGCAGGTTCATCACCGTTGCCACGATCAAGCTGCCGGAAAAGAGTTCCGGCAGGTACCATCCGATGGTGCTGACCAGTGGGTTAATCGACAGGCGAACAGGGTATTTCATCACCAGCTGCCATTCGGAAAGGCCGCGGGCGCGCCCCGAGACCATGTAGGGCTTGTTGAGTTCATCTAAAAGGTTGGCGCGCATGACACGCGTCAGACGGGCAGTGCCGGCCAATCCGATGACGATCATCGGCAGCCAGATGTGTTTAATTAAGTCAACTACTTTTAAAAAGCTCCAGGGCGCCTGTTCGAATTCGCGCGAGAACAGGCCGGTGATACTCACATCAAATTGCGAGTACGCCCACCACATTAAAATCAATGCCAGCATAAAGTTGGGGATGGCAACGCCGGTGTAATTGACCACCGTCACCAGGTAGTCCAGGATGGTATTGCGGTGCGTGGCTGAGTAGATGCCAATCGGTATGGCCATTACCCAGGTAAAAACAAAGGCAAATAGTGCCAGTACAATGGTTAAACCAATGCGGTCACTGATTAATTTTGCATTTGGAAGCTGATATTCCAACGAGAGGCCCAGGTCGCCGCGCAATAGATTTTCCATCCAGCGCAGATATTGAATATGCACTGGCTGATCCAGACCAAATTGGTGTTCAAGCGCAACAATTTCTGCCTGATCCAGCGACGAACCGGAAGACGATAAGGTGGCGATATAACTGGTTAAAAAATCTCCGGGAGGAGCCTGGACCAGGGCGAAGACCATTACCGAGAAAATAATCAACAGGACTGGTATCAAAATTATTCGTTGCAGGATATAGCGCAACATATTTGCTTATCCTTTCTTCCATCCCTGGCCGCGAAATCTTACGGACGCTGATTACTTCTGCGGGCGGCGCGGAGCCGCCCGCAGAAGTTCGTTACAGTAGAAAACTTTCAGTTGGACCTATGGTTGATAGTAGAACTGTTCTGGATTGGCGTTGCCGGGTGTGCGCAGCGGCCAGTCGTTACCCAGGGTGGTGGGGACGTTCATCATTTTGTTGTTCATGACAACCACACCCTGCACCAGCGGGGTCAGGCCAACTGTTCCCAGTTCATAAGCCTGGTCCACCCACAGGGTGAAGAGTTCCTGTGCCAGAGCAATTTGCTGCTCGGTGCCGACGGTCTTGCCTTCGTCAATGATTTCGACGATGCGGGCCATCTCAGCAGTCGGTTCAACACCTTCGGCGCCGTTGGTCTGGAGCCATTGGCGCATCAAAGGCGCAATAGCCAAACCAGGCTGGCTGCGCGGATCAAACTTAGGCGCGCCGGTGAAGGGGAAGCCGGTGGTATCTTCGTTCCACAGCTCGGTGACGATTTCATTGGCATCGCGCATTTCGAAGTGCACAGCACGTTCGCGAACCTGAACAATCGTCCGAACGCCAACTTCCTGCCAGTCGGCAGCCACCATCTGGGCCACATCCGGCCAGTTGGCGAAGTTGGGGACAACCGAGATTTCGATACTGAATTGTTTGCCGTCTTTGTTGGTGCGGAAGCCGTCTTTATCGCGGCCGGTCAGACCGATGGCATCCAGCATCTGGTTAGCCAGATCCTGGTTGTACTCGGTGTACTTGAAGGCTACATCGTCACCCGGGTAGTAGGGGTGCCAGGGAGCAGGAACCGGTTGGCGGGCTTCGCCCAGTCCAAGGAACACAGCTTCTTTAATTTCTTCGCGGTCCATGGCATAAGACAACGCCACGCGGAAGTCCTTGGTTTGCAGCAGTTCTGCAACCACGGGATCCTTGTCATACGTCTGGTTAAAGGTGATGGCTGCATCCGAGCCGCCAAAGGTCGCCCAGGTGATGACTTTGTATTTACCGGCGGCTTCATTTTCCTTGAAGACCGGATAGTTACCCATGATGATGTGACGTTCCTGCAGGTCCAGGTCGCCAGCGATGGCGGCCAGGTTCAAAGCCTGACTGTCCTGGAAGAACTTGAACTCAACAGCGTCAATATAGGGTAGCTGGTTGCCATTTGAGTCAACACCAACGAAGTAGGGATTGCGCTCCAGGCGCAGAACTTCATCCGAAACACGGGTCACGGGTTTCCAGGCAGCCATTACCGGGCGGTCAGGATTCTCGGCTGGATTCTTGCGAGTAGCGAACAGTTCGGGCCAGGTCTTGAAGCTGTTATCGGTGACCATTTTAGCCAGTTCATCCGCATTGGCGTATTTGGCATGGAACTGTTCCAGATAATGGCGGGGCAGGAACACAGCGTAGGATTTATCTCCGCCATCCTGATTAGCCAATTCCATCATCAAGGTGGTGTTGGGGTTGGTATAAGTCCAGGTTACGGTGTACTCATCCACAGCAGCGACCACAGCGGTAGTGCCGTCTGAGTTCTGCATCCACTTGGCCACTTTGGGCGTCAGGTCGGTATTCAACAGCACATCTTCGTACCAGAACATGATGTCATCCGAGGTGAAGGGTTCGCCATCGGACCATTTTGCGCCTTTGCGCATGTGAATCGTCCAGGTGGTGAAGTCTTCCGAGGATTCCCAGGATTCGATCAAACGCGGTTCGATTTTGCTGCCATCTGGTGAAAAGCGCACCAGGGCATCATAAACCACGCGAGTGTAGTTGTTGTAATCCGATGGGCCAAGGAAACCGCGGTGCCAGGTTCCGCCGTAGACGCCTATGCTTTCGGTTACGGGCACAAGTAGCGGGATCTCGGGCAGACGTTCTTCCACGGGAGGAAGCTCGCCCTTGGCAACTAGATCAGCCAGAATGGGGGCTTCTTGATAAGCAGGGCCAGTTACTTCCGGAGCGGTAGTGGCTTCGGGAGCAGCGGTCGCTTCGACAACCGCAGTGGGTTCAGCTGGCGCGGTGGTAGGGGTTGCGGCAGCCTGGCATCCGGCGAGCAGTACGGCCAAAATGATGAGGACGCTCAGCAGAGGCTGGACACGCAATAATTTTGTTGATGACATGATTCTCCTTCTCCAGGACGGTCTTGCACGTTTTTCGCAGCAAGCCGTCAATTCACGAACTTGGATGGACAATGGGTACTACTGGGTACGTTTTCTGGATTGAATTTGCTCCCCTTTCCTCCTTTCCTTAATTAAACCTATGGTGCACTTTGACGGATAATCAACTCGGGGTGCAGGCTAATCGGATCGCACCCAACGGGACAATTTTTCATGCGTTCCAGCAGCGCCTCAACCGCCCGCGTGCCCAACTCATGGCGCGAAACACGACAGGTGGTCAACGCCGGGGAGACCAGCGCTGCCAACGGGATATCATCATGACCGACGATTGCAATATCCTGGGGGACGCCGCGGTCGAGTTCGGTGCAGGCTTGCAAGGCACCCACTGCGACAAGATCATTGTAGCAAAATACGGCGGTCAATTCATTAGAGCGCTTCAGCAGCTGGATGGCTCCCTGATGTCCGCCATCGACAGTGGGCTGACAATGGAAGATCCAATCTGGGTTAAGGGGCAAGCCGGCCTTTTTCATGGTTGACTGATAGCCTTTTTTCCGTCCCTGCCCGCTGAATGAGGATGCCGGACCAGCCAGATATCCAATTTTGCTGTGACCGCTTTGAATCAGATGCCGGGTAGCGATTTCGCCGCTAATTTCGTCATCCAGATAAACGCTCTGATAATCTTCCCCGCCCTTTCCATTCAGACGACGGTTAATCAGCACCGCTGCCGGCAAACGGCTCAAAAGATCGATCAGGGTCGGCGAATCGATGCGCGAGCTGCACAAAATTAATCCATCTACCCGTTTTTCTTCCAGCGACTGGATAATAGCCAACTCCCGCACCGGGTCTTCGCCGGTGTTGCACAGGAAAACCTGGTAACCCTGCGCGTATGCCAACGTCTCGATACCGCGGGTGATGTCGGCAAAGAATGGATTCGAAACATCCGGGATGACCAGACCGATGGTGCGCGTCTGTTTCGTTGCCAGGCTGCGCGCAATGGCACTCGGATGGTAATCCAGTTCTTTGATGATCTGCAGGATGCGTTTCCGCGTCTCCGAGTTGACGTCTCCTTTTTGGTTAATGACTCTTGAAACCGTCATTAACGAAACGCCAGCTGTCCGGGCGACATCGGACATGGACACTCTATTCGACATGTGTTAACCCGAGGGAAATTGTTAGCGGTATCGTTAGCGCTAACATAATTATAACAAGCTCTGTGGGAAGATTCAATACTTTTTAATTAAGATTTTTGTCACGTAATCAGGATGAATTCTCAATATTGCACAAGATCTTTATTGTCAGCCCGCAGCTTCTTACGCTCACCCAAACTGATGGTCCAGCCAGGCCAGGCACAGGTCCAGCCATTTGGCTGCATCGGCATCCACGTGATGCGCCTGCCCTGCCGAGGTCACATGGGTAGCCAGGGCCAAACCGTGGGCTCCATTTTGATAGACATGAATCTCAAACGGCACCCTGGCATGGTTCAGGGCAGCCGCAAATTCCAGTGAGTTTTCCACCGGCACCCGTTCATCGGCAGCAGTGGCCCAGATGAAGGTCGGCGGGGTCTGGCTGGTGACCTCTCGCTCGAGCGACGGAATCGGTTTCGATAGACTGGCTGACATGCTGTCCAAAATGCACGGGTAAGCCAAAATCAGAGCATTTGGCCGGACCCGTCCCATGGTTCCCAGCGCTGCCGCCAGATGACCGCCTGCCGAGAACCCGCAGGCAGCGATTTTGCCAGGGTCCACCTGCCACTCCTCAGCCCGGGCTCGAATTAATTCCAGCGCGTTCTCCGCGTCCATTAATGGCCGGGGAAAAGCCGCGAACTCGCCCACCGAATAGCGCAATACGAAGGCCTGGTAGCCCGCAGCCATGAACGCCAGAGCAATGGGCTCACCTTCACGATCGGAACAGTACAGATAGCTTCCGCCCGGGCAAATGAGAACCGCCCGGCGGGCTGCCATATTTGGCAAAGCTTCCGATGGCTGGTGCAGGTAAGTCATCAGCGTGACGTTGGGATCAGCGGTGAGTTGGATGGTTTCGGTTTTCATTGGATTCTGCTCGATGGGTGGTTCTGGTAGTTTTTACTCGCGCAGCGCTTTGTAGGCGTTGATCAGGCCGATGGTGGATGCATCATGGCCAGACACAGGTTCTTTTCCGGCCAATTCCGGCAGGATTTTTTTGGCCAGCTGCTTGCCGAGCTCTACCCCCATCTGGTCAAAGGAGTTGATCTCCCAGATCACGCCCTGGGTGAAGATTTTATGCTCGTACAATGCGATTAACGCGCCCAAAACTCGCGGCGTCAATTTGGGATAGAAGAACGAGTTGGTCGGGCGGTTGCCGCTGAATGTCTTTGCCGCTGCTAATTCATCCAGCGCGTCGCCGGAATTCCCGGCGGCTTTCAATTCTAATCGAGCTTCCTCGGCGGTTTTGCCCTTCATCAACGCTTCGGTTTGTGCCAGAAAGTTGGATATCAGAATTGGGTGGTGCTCGCCCAGCGGGTTGTAACTGTTGGCAGCCGCCAAAAAGTCGCATGGGATCAGCTGGGTGCCCCGATGGATCAGCTGATAAAAGGCGTGCTGCCCGTTGGTCCCTGGCTGGCCCCAGATCACCGGCCCGGTAGCGTAATCCAGCCATTTCCCGTCACGCGAGACACTTTTTCCATTGCTTTCCATGTCGCCTTGTTGAAAATAGGCCGGAAAGTGCATCAGATATTGGTCATACGGCAGAATGGCATGCGAGTGAGCCCCGTAAAA